>CACWKL010000034.1 GCA_902761495.1 uncultured Pseudomonadota bacterium | reverse complement strand
ATCAGATATGTCGTGCCTGTGTATGCTTTCGTCTTCCATTTTGATCCTACATCTACTACTTCTTTGCTCTCAGTATAACATGTTTTTTGTGACGACACTGTCTAATAGAAAATTTTGCGATGAAATTTGATAACGGATCATATCATTATAGATGCTTTAACAAATTATTAACAAATGCCTGAAATAATACGATTCGTAATTTTTTGCGATAAGGAGCTTGTTATGAAGTGGTTTGTAAGGCAAAAGAATCCTCTAATCTACATTGCAGCGTTAGCAATTGTTTTCGCTTTTGATTCGTATATAACTCATTGTAAACATGAAGATATCGTGGATAACTTAAATATCCTTATAAGGTCTTCGAGACATCAAAAACAAATGCTTGCATCTGTAGCCTTTCAACAATCTCAATCCATCATTAGTGAAATCACTTGTGAATATGTAAAGCCAAAATTCGAACAATTACGAAAAAATCTTGATAAAAATTCGAAAGAAATAATTAATTATGTGGAGAAGTCAGTCATTAATTACCCAGTTAAACGGATTTGCAAATTTGAAAATCTAAATCTCCGATTTCCTGAGAGCCATCAGCAATACAAAAATAATTGGGAAAAAGATGTATACAAAAAAGTAAGCAAAAAGTACAATCTGGACGGGTGTGGAATAGATCCGGAAATATTTTACTTTCACCACGGATTAAAATTTGCAAACAAAAAAATCAAAAATTATATAAAGGACAAAGATATTATAGATTGTGGTGCATATATCGGCGATTCCGTGCTGGTTCTTAAAGATTACACAGATAAAACCATTTTTTGTTACGAATTTTACAAACCAAACATAGAAAAATTTCATAAAATCATGAAATTAAATAACATAACTTCTGGGTATAAGCTAATTTCCGTTGCTTTGGGAGAAAGTATGAAGGTTACAAGAGAGGATGAAGAGTCGCTTATTGTTTGTTCTCCTGACAATAAACCCAGAAATTCAACAAATGATATCGTAAATATTACGACGATAGACGAAGAAGCCAAAAGGCACGATTTTAAAGTTGGATTTATAAAAGTGGATGTGGAAGGATATGGGCTAAAGGTTATCAAAGGCGCGATCGATACAATAAAAAAGCAACGGCCGGTGCTATCTTTAGCTGTTTATCACAATAGAGAAGAATTATTTGAAACAAAGCCATTTCTTGAAAAAAATCTAAGGGATTATGTATTTGAATTTCATTTGCAACGATTCGATGAAAACGATATGAATGAGCTGATATTGTTTTGCTACCCGAAAGAATTACGAGAATAGAATCATACGTGCTGATAATACATCGAATTGATAAGGTCTTTTGAAGAGTAATCTTCCAGAGACTAATAAATTCCCCTACAGCAACCACGAAATTACCAAGAATATTGGGGCTAAAATTCCGATTGACCAGCCCATGAAACCGAGGAAGGATGGCACTTTGATCCCGTAATGTTCTGAAATTGATCGTACCATTAAGTTAGGCGCGTTTCCGATGTAGGTCAGCGCTCCCATGAACACTGTGGAGATCGAGAAAGACGTCAAGATCGCCGCTTTAGTTGTCATCAATTCCGCAGCATTTCCTGAGGCGAGATGAAAGAAAATCAAAAAGGTCGGAGCGTTGTCCAATACCGAAGAAAGAAGTCCGCTTGCCCAGAAACATTTACTCAAAATGAATTCTCCGCCCGGTGCAATCCAGTTGAAAATCATTGCCAGCGATCCGCTTTCTCCCTTGGATAAAATCGAAAGAATCGGTGCAACCGTTATGAAAATCGCCACGAAAAATTCCGCGACTTCGCGAATTGGCGCGAAGGTAAATCCGTTTTTCTCTCGGATATTTTTGGAAGTGGTCTTGAGGGATAACACTGCGATCGATACCAAAATTACGTTACGCAAAATTGAAGAATAGTTGTACGTTTGTCCCGCGATTTCGAACGAACTTTCGAATTGACATAAAATCACCGTAAACAAAACCATGACGAGAAAAAACAAATTTCTCGCTCCTTTGATTACAAAAGACACGTTGTCATGTCCCGCTGCGAAACGCCCCGTTTCTTTTTTAAACAGAATTGTATCGACGATATAAAATAATCCGCAAAGAGCGAAAATCGTTCCAAATAACACGGAGGATAAGTGTTGAATGAACCAGAAGAAATCGACGCCTTTCAGAAATCCGATAAACAGGGGAGGATCGCCTAACGGAGTTGCTGCGCCTCCGATATTGGATACCAAGAAAATGAAAAAAACCATCAGATGAACTTTGTATTTTCTTCGCGCATTCGCTCTCAAAAATGGACGAATTAAAAGCATCGCCGCTCCCGTTGTTCCGATCCATCCCGCCAACAAAGATCCGAAAAACAAAAACATGGTATTAAAAACAGGACCTTTTCCGTTGGGAAAATCAACAAAAATTCCGCCCGCTATTATGTACAAAGTCGCGATTTGAATGATGAAAGAGACATAATCATTAAGCAACGGTACAAACGTTGCCGATATCAATTCGTAAAATCCGAAAAACCACGCAACGCATGTCAAATAAACTGTAGTCCATCCGAAAGGAATCGCTCCGCCGTGCTTTTCAGAAAAATTCGGAGCAAGCAGCGGGAGGAAAGACATGGAAAAAATTATTCCCAAAAAAGGAATCGCCCAAAAAAAACTTTCGAAATCCATATTCGTCTCTAAATCACTCGATTCATTGTAAGTTAAAAGCGACATTTTTTCCATGACTTTGGATTTTTCGTTTAATCTCTCTTAGGTTTATCTTCATTGTGAAATTTTTTCTTGAGAAATCTAAATTCGAAATTGTAGGCTTCCGTCAAACATGCTCCGAAAATTCCCGTGATCATGTAGATGATGCCGACTATTTCCTCTGACATCTCTTTTTTGAAAGCTACCAGAGTAGTTAGGCATAAAACCAATCCGCAACTTGCTCCGATTATCATTAAACGGCGTCTTTTTTCTCGATCGATTTTTTCTTGCTGATCAATCGATTTTTGCGATTGCTCATTTTCAGTTTTGTTATTGCAATTTTTCTTCATTTTCATTTTCCCTTTTCGTTCAGTAAATTTTTTAAGCTGTAAAACAAATGGCTTCCGAAAACTCGTTTAGGTGTTAGTTGCCCAGCCCAATACGGCTTAATCGATTTTGCGTGATAGTGATCACATCCGTCGGTCAGATCAGGCCATTTCCCTTCAATTAGATTTTGAGCGACTTTCAGACACGTTTTGAAAATTGTGGATGATTCATCGAGATTTTTTAATTTTTCATAATTCGGATCTTTGGGATTCCAACATGAAAATTGATATGGCGCGAGACAAACGTCAGTGATCGAATTGGCGAAATTTTTTCGAATGCGATTCAACACAACATTGCCGACGGCGATCAGCGGAGCTAATCCGAAATTATTCAATTCGCCTCTGGCTTCGCCGTAAATTGTTTTTGCTAAAATTTTTAAATCATTATTCATTTTTCTTCCTTTATAAATTTTATCGTAATCAAATTTGTGTTTGGTAGATTAAAAACCGCAGTGCTTTTGAAAGTAGTTTCGCCGCGATTTTTTACCTTGATTTTTACTTCTCCATTTTTGATTTTTTCGTACAATCCGATGTGTGGAGATTCGATAAATTCAATTTTATTGTTTCGAGAATTTTCTTGCGTAACGTCAATATTTTTGTTCAGCAAAGAAGAATAACTATATGATTTTATTCGCAAATCTTTTTGTTCGAATTGCGCGCAGCAAAGACAAGGTTCAATGTGTTTTGGATGGCATCCATAAAAATAAAACCCGCCGCAGGGATAAAAAACGGTGGAATATTTTTCATTCGGACCGAGAATAATTTTTAAATTTTCGATTTGTTCGTATAGAAAATTTTTGTCGCAAATTTGGAAGTCCATACGAAATAATTCATCATTAAAATTCAATTCGAAATTTTCAAAATGTCTGTCAGAAAAATCAAAATGTTGATCATTTTTCATATAATATCCCGTGCTCTCATAGAGTATTGAGATTGATTTGCAAAGGTGATTTTTTACCTCTGAATCCGAGTGAAGAAATTTCGAATCATAAATATTTTCGATTACGAAATTTCTTTCGGAATCCGTTCGAGTTAATTTTGTAACTTTATCTATTGCGACGGGATGAAGGGATGCTCTCAGGAAAATTTCTTCCGGAAAGTTTTTCACCAGTTCAACTTCGCAGTCGTCGTTTTCGAAATCCAGTGCTGATCTGTTTCGAATTAATTCTTCAGTATCGGAAACTATGTTTGCAACTTGATCATATATTTTTCCGAAATTTCTTATGCTTCTTATTATCATTTTAAATCTCCAAATTTTTTAAATTTATTGTTCGAACAATTTCCCGTTTTTGGCTGATAGGATGTAAATCGACATGAATTTTTGTCGGATGTTTTTTCAAAAAATTTACAGCGGCAGATTCCGAAGAAAAGGTTCGCGAGGTCAACAAATTTTCTTGCGATTCAGGATCGTTTTCTATTGAAATATTTTTTACAATATCCAAAATTTCGATTCGATCTTCATCCGGATTGATTTCGAAATCGTAATTTTTCACGAGCTCAAAAATGTCTGAAATATTATCCGGAGAATATCCGACAGATATATTTAATAATCGATTTTTTTCGTTCAAAATTAATTTTGTTTGAATTACTTTTGCCGTAATCGGATGCGAATACAAATCTGAAATTTTGATCTCATCGTTCACGGAAATATCCGAAAATTTATTTGCATCCAAACTGAAATTTATGGTTACATAACGTCGCGAAAAGTTTATAAGTGCCGCAGCTTTTCGTAACGCATATTGAATTGCCGATTTTCCTCGATCCGTCGCGAAAAAAGAGCTAAGTTGGTCGTCTTTCAACGCGTCAGGGATTTTCCGTACTTTCTTCCATTTGGATTCCTCGAAATTTTCGTTCGAATCATGAGGTGTATCGCATTCGTAAATCCATCCGTCAAAAATTACTCGATCAGCGCACAGATAATTTGTGAACGCGTACCATCTCGGATAATTTTTCGATAGTTGGATTGCTCCCAATTTTATGGAAATATCTTTGCATCGCGAATAATTTTTGTCACAAATCGAAACACAAATATTTTCGGTTCTTTTTTGATGGTATTCCCACCCCAAAACGAATTTCCCGTCAAAATAAAATCGACGAAATTTTGCAAATTTTTCACCATGATTATTTTTGATTTTTATCGGATTAGAGACCGCCGGAAATCTGTTCAAAATTCCTCCACCGTTCGGATTGATTGTTTTTACGTTATTAAAAATCAACGAGTATCCATTTTGAGAACTGTTCCGAAAACACGGTGCAAGATTTGTAAAAGAGTTTAGTCGATTGAAACAAAATCGTTGCGCGATCATCGGCATTAAATTAACGTATCCATAAACTTTTTGAATCCAACTTGCCGAAAGATTGAGTTGAATTTTTCCATAGGGTTCGCGGGCCAATTTTATCTGAATTGAATTTTTCAAAATATCTTGCTTCGAAATTTCAAAAGTTTTTTCTCCGTGATTGATATCTGACAGAGATAATTTTCCCGTCGCCATATTCCAATAAAAAATTTTGCTCGATCCTTCCAGAAAAATTGTCGGATTATCTTTCTCAGAAAAAAATAAATCATCAAAAATGATTTCCGGATTTTTCGCTTCATATTGTTCTCGATTTTTTTGAGAAAAGTTTTGCAGTTGAGTTTGATAATCGTTTGGTTCGGACAAAATTTCTATGGTCATAGTCGAATCTTCGCAACTCATCGGGAAAGAGATTAATTTTCCGCGAAAAATTGTTTTTATCTGACCGTCCTTTTTAATGCCGATTCGAGCGAATTTATGCTCAAGCTTTTTTGCTTTGATAGATACTCGTGCTGTCGCGAAACTTCCTTCCCTCTGGATGATGCATAAGGAAAAAATTTCCTCGTCATTGCTCCATTCGGAATTATCGTGGAAGTTATCGCACCAATTAAAAAATATTTTCATTCTTCACCATAAATGCTATAAATAACCTACTTTTTTATCGGAGAACTCATGATTTTGAATAGATATTGGCTGGGAATCGCGTTTTTTTTCTGTCAAATGTTTGTCAGCTGCGCCAATGACATTGTTTCGAAATTCATGGGTGAAAGACTGGATGCTTTTGAAGTGACTTTTTTCCGATTTTTTTTCGGGTTGGTGACTCTTCTGCCTTTCGTGATCGCTCAGGGGAAATCGGCACTTAAAACGAATCAATTTTTCCTGAATGTCGTCCGCGGAATTTTGGGTGCGGTGAGTTTCTTCCTTTACATTTTTGCAGTTATTAAATTGCCGTTGGCCGAGGTCGTAATTATTCTTTGGACGATTCCGTTGTTTTCGTTGATTTTGTCCAAAATTTTTCTTCATGAAAATGTAACAGGGTTTCGATGGATCGCGACTTTGATCGGATTTATCGGACTGACAATTGTCACGACTTGGACTTCCGATGACGATTTTAAATTTAATATTTTTTATTTCATTCCGATCGGCGCCGCTTTCCTTTTCGCTTTGCAGGACGTCCTTATAAAGACCATGGTTAAAGCGGAGGAAAGTCGCATCACAATGCTGTTTTACTTCGCACTTATTACGAGTATTGTTTCTTTCCCGACCGCCTGTAAAGTTTGGGTAACTCCGACTCCATTTGAGTTGGTAATGCTCTTTCTTTTGGGAGCAGGCGGCAACCTTATTCAGTATTTCATATTTAAAGCGTTCAGTTTGGTGGATGTTTCCGCAGTTGCCCCGTATCGCTATTTGGAATTGTTGGTAAGTGCCTTTTTCGCATTTGTGTTTTTCCTCGAAATTCCGGGAAAGAATGTTTATGTCGGCGCGCTGATTTTGATACCGTGCACACTTTATTTGGGATACAGCGAAAATCTTAAAAGGAAAAAAACGAAAGCTTAATTCTGCGAGATTCGCTGTTTCAATATCGGTCATGTCTCCAATTCTCCTATTATTTTTTCATTTCGTATGGGCTATACTTCTTAAAAAAATTCAGCTCATTAACTCGGATTTGTTTTGTTGCGTTTTTATAAATTTCTTTCATAATTTTTATTCCTTCTATTTGATAATTAAATTTCTTCGGATTCCAGCTTCCAACCACTCTCCATTTCCCATTCATTGGTTTTCATAGAAAAATTTGTTACCAACATAGTCAGCCACGGTCGGAAGCTGACGAAAGTTTTTTGTGGGCTCGATTTTTTCAAAAGGATTCGATTTCCCGAGATTGAATAGGGAACATTTTGACCCAAATTATCTATTACGCGAATTGAACCGGAAACTGCCGGGCGGATTAAGTCTAATATTGTTTCGCCCGGACGAATTATTTGCCACAAATTTTGTATGCATCCTACATTTATCTGCGAACCTATCCAAATTTTGTCAATAATCGGCGAGAGGGAATCGCTACAGGAAATCACGCTTCGATATTTTTGTCGTTCGGAAGTTTCCAGGAACAACAGGTTTCCATTAACGGATTTTTTGAGGTTACCGTTGGCGATCGGTATCAATTCCTGTATACAATTTCTCGCTCGTTCTTGAGGTAATCCGGCTATTCCTAAAATAATTTCATTCATTTTTTGCTCCTTTTATCGAATTTTCAATTCATCCATTCAGGCATAGTGGTTGGAGTCGTTCTGATCAAAAATTCTAAGCAGTCGGACAAGCTTTCGTCTGATAAATTTTCTTCCGAATAGATGTCGTTGGGGTCGATATCATTTAAGATATTTTTTTCGGATGAATTCTTCACAATTTTACCCATAGATTTTTCCTTTTTCATTTAAGATTCGTTTAAATTCTTTCAAAAATTCTGAACAAGCATCCAAAAGTTTTTGAAATTTTCCACCCAATTTTACGGGAATTTTTTCTTTATTTGTTCTGTACACCTCCATGGCGTTTGCTAATTTTTTTTCTGCTAATAACAGTGCTTGTTTGGTATTTTCTTTTAAAATTTTCATTATTATTCTCCTTCAATATTTTTCAATTTTATTATTGCGATCAATTTTATGACCTGACCAGTTTTGGCTGTAACAATGCGATCAATTTTCAGCGCAGCTTTTCCGATATCCTGCTCACCATTGCATAGAGATAAATCTTCCATAATGATTTTTTGTAGAGTTTTGCAAAATTCGTAGATTTTACACGACGGTTTATTCGAGTCGATTAGGCGCAAATTCATCTCGACCAGGATTGTCTGATCCGATCGGTATTTCATTTCCCCGATTTCCAAAATTAAATATGGATATCCAATATTTTCAGGGGGATCGGACGGAAAAATTTCCCAACCGATTTTCTCTCGCAATGCTTGAATTAACCCGAAATCCCAAGGAATCATTTTTGATCTCCTTCTCTTACTGCGTGAAAAATTACCATGTCGTTTTTCAGATCGATCGCGACTATTTGAGTCGGAAAGAAGATTACGCCATTTACGATTACTCGGAACTTTTTCGGAAATTCTCCTCTCCATTTTACTCGAAAAATGTAGTTGGTTTTTGTGATGGCGATATTTTCCAACTGAATTGATGCCCATAATTCCTGCCAAGGTAAAAATTCAGATTTCCAGGTATTATTTTCGGAAAGTTTCCGTTCCAATTTTTCGATTTTTATTTTTGTGTTGAATAGGCGTTCCGACATTTTAAAAACCTCCGAATTGTATGTAATTGGACAGCATGGTTTTCGCGATTTTCGGAACAAAATTTTGGTCGGAATTTCTCTTTTCGTAATGCTGAGCAACGATCATTAAATTTGCTATGCGAAATATGCTGGGAACCGATTTGAAGTCCTTTGCTACTCCCGCATCGAAATCGATTGTGAAGGAATTTATTTGATCCAAATTTTTCAAATTTCGAATAACGAGATAATAGCGCGGGCCGGTTTTTTCGATGTGATATTTTTTGCAATTAACTATACGATCGTCGGCGTAAACATTGTTAATTTCCAGTACAGGATTTTTCGGAAAAGGTATGGTTACGGTTGAATCGTAAATACTCGGATACATTGTTGATTTTTTGTTGAGAAATTCCGTCCGAAAATATTTGCATATCCATCTTTCCCTTAAGATGGATTGATGCAGAATTTTTTCTATAATTTCTCTTCCTGATTTTATCAAAGTTTTGATTAATTCATCGTCAAAATTTCCGTTTGCATGAACGTAATTTTTCGCGTCGTCGAGAGCGATAATTTCGCCCTCGACCTTTTCTTTTAATCTCAAATCCACTGTTAATTTCTCCTTTTATTTTCTTTTTTCGAATCTTTATTCTGCAGCATCGAATTTTAAGAGTTTAATTGCGTCGAAATCGACAACATCTCCTCCGACTCTTTTGGATGCAAAAAATTCGACGAATGGCTTCGATGTATACGGATCTCTGAGAACGGACAATCCCTGGCGATCCACGATTTGGTATCCGCTTGAGAAGTCTCCGAAAGCTACGGAAAAGGTTCCCACCTCTTCGTTTAGGGCTGGCATATTGTCGTCGATTACTACAGGATATCCGAGCAAAGTTGCCGGAGTTGCTTCGGATATTGACATTTGCCAAATGCTCGTTCCGTCGTTGTTTTTTATCTTGCGAATTTCTGCCAGTGCCGATCGAGACATGATCCAGGCTGCGTTTTTTACGTGATGAGGTTTAAGCGAACACACCATTTCTATCAATGTGTTGAGTGCAGTTTCGGAATTCGCAAATTTGCCTTTCGATCCACTGATGAAATACTGCAGACTTCCAGCTTCGTTTTCCATTGAAGTTTTGCACTTTAAAAATCCGCGTGGCTTGTTTTTCCCATCGCCGTTTATAAATGCATCATCTTCCAACGTCGCAAAATTTTCAGAGATTTTTTCAATTAGCCAATTTTCTACATTGATTTGAGCATCATCTAGAAGAGCTTGGCTCGCTTTTGGTTTCGCGCATAACTCGTGAACATTGATTTTTATTTTTTTCAGTTCGGGAGAATTAGTTTCTTTTCGCTCGCTGTTTTCTGCGCACCAATTTGCTTCCGGAAGTTTTTCGTCAACGAGAATGTCGATTGAGCTTGACGAAATTGTCGTGACTTTTGAAATATTTCGCATCGGAGAAAGGTAGCTCAATTTATCGTCGATTTTCTGCAAAATATTCTGTGGAAGAAGAACGGCTCCGTCCTTGTCGGAATTTTCATTGAGTGATTTCTTCAAAAAATTATCTGCTCCGCTGCGAATAAAATTTGAAAAATTTTCGTTCGTGTTTAAGTTTGTATTTAATGGTAATTTCATTCTTGTTTCTCCTTTTTTATTTAAATTTTTATCCGTGTTTTGATTGTAATTTTGATCGAATTTTACGGCATCGATTGTGGCTGAGTCACATGCCGGAAAAGTCACGATGGATACTTCGAGTAATTCGATATCAGTTAAGTGTTTTTGATTATTTTTTATAAAATGATTTCGAATTCGGTAGCCGATGGAGAAGTTATCAAGTGCTTTGTTTTTCAGCAAGAGATAAATTTCTTTCGCTTTCGGAAGATCCATTAATAGATGAGCTTTGACAAACAATCCGTGATCGTCTTCATATAACTCGTCGACGATTCCTATTGGTTCGGTCGTATCATGCTGCCATAATAATTTCGGTTTTTTCCCTGCGGAGAATGCCTCTATGGCCTTTTTAAAAGCACCTTGTTCGACAATATCTCCGTTTCGATCCAATTTTCCGAATACACTTGCGTATCCTTCAATTTCTCCTTTTTCATTTAATGATTTAATTTCCATTTTTATCCTTTTTTCTTTATCTAATGATTGAGTTTTAATCAGTTATCTTTCTTTTCCGTGGTTTTCGGATCAGTTTCTTTCGATTCTTCATGTTTCATTTTTGGGAAACCTAAAATTTCTCGTTTCTCGTCAATAGAGAGGAAGTCGGCGTTAGAAACTTTTTCCCACAGTATTTCTCTCTTTCCGATTAATGCCGGAATGGAATCAAGATCAAAGTAAATTTCACAATTTTCTTGATATTTTTTTCGCAAAGGCAACACGGTATCTTCCCAGAAGTGAGCGCGTGCCTCTCGGTAATTATTAAAGGAAGAGTCGCCGCGAATTCCGACCAAAATCGGAGGTACCCCGAATGCTTGGACAATTTCACGTGCGATGGTATTTTGAGCCTCGGCAAAATCCAAATCTCGCGGAGTTAATCCCATTTCTTGCCATTCATATCCTCCTTCCAAAAGCATGATGCGTCCTGCGTTTTTGGCTCCGGAATAAATTTCGCTGAGTCTATTCCTTATCGCATCGCGCGTCTCTTCATCAAGATTTTGAAAATCTTTTAAAACCAAACAGCCGCTCGGACGTCCCCCGTTTTGCAAAATGCTCAGATTGTGTTTTGCCATTTCGTTATATTGATCAATGGCGTACATAGCGGCGCGCAGAGGAGCGAATCCATACCAATCATTGGTCGGATTGAAAGATTTTATATGCAGGATATCCTCCAAGTCTACGGGAATTCGAACGCCATCAACTTCATAAATATAAGATTTTACGGAGGTTTTTGTACTATCATAAACCAATTTTACACGGTCCGATCTCAAACTATACAGCTGATCTCCGTCCGAGTAGACGAAGGCGTTACCCGATAAAAGTAAATAGCTGACTACACTGGTGATGAATGAGCTACGACCTTGTTCTTTGTTCGGATGAGTCATCAATTCCGTCAGATTTCGATTTATGGTCAGATCTTCGTTTTTTACGTACATAGGAATTGATGCAATGCCCGACGCGATTAGATTTATCGATCGAAATGCAAACACGTTTTTCTGAAAACTTTCCGAAACCATCGAATTATAGTTGTTTGGCGTCCACTCGGGATTTGATCCACGTAGTGCCACCAGCGTTTCCTTTCGTTTCGTAGTCTTGTTAAAAAAATTAAACATTTTCTTTCCTTTCACTATAATTGCTTGGAGCTTTCTCGCAATTTTTGCGAAATGAAATAGAAAATTTTGTAAAGTTTTCCGGAGCGCAACATGTCAAACATATTTCGCTTTATGCGAAAGTACTTTTGATAAGCAAAAGCACCGCCTTCGCCTGTAAATTAACCGGCCTTATTTTTTTTAGACACTGATGAGTCCCTGTGCAGACCCTGCGAGAATCAGTTCTTTATCTTTCATTTCGCTATCCAGCTTAATTCATTAATAAAACAAAAAAACTAACATTGCAACTCTAGGCAAATATTTAGAAAAATCAAAGAGTTAACCTTATTTTTTGCAGATTTTTGTGATTTTTTCTAAAATTTTTTTTCATTTTTTTCATAAAAAACTTGGAGAGATGCGAGTGTTTTGCTGAAATTTCAGTTATTTTGATATAAATATGAATTTTTGTGCAAATTTATATTATGTGTAACACATTGATGCCTCGTTCATTTTCTGGTTGGCAGGACTAGTTAACAATAGCTTCGTGTAATTAAAAAACCCGCTCAAAAGCGGGCTAATACGGGATAAATAGAAAAAATTCTTTGAAACAAAAATTTAATTCTTCTCAAGAACCGAAATAGCAACACGGTTCAATCTGTAAATCTCTTCCTGAGATCCTGTCGCTGCAATTGGACGGTCCTTACCGTAAGAAACTGTCCTGATACGGTCTCCGGCAATACCTTTTTCTGTCAAGAATCTCGCTGCTGCGTCAGCTCTTCTTTCTCCCAATCCGAGGTTGTATTCACGAGTACCTCTCTCGTCGCAATGTCCTTCAATCAAGACGTTGTACTGCTGATGGCTTTGCAACCAGTCCGCCTGACGTCCCAAGGTAGCTTTTGACTCCTCAGAAAGAGTTGACTTATCAAAATCAAAGTGAACTCTGTCACCGGCGTTGGCAATGAAATCTGCAGTGGCCGTGCTTAAGGAATCATCCTGAACAACCTCAACCTGATCGATTTCATCGGAACAGCACTCACAGGCAGCCAAAAACATCAAGGCAGCCAAAGAAATCAAACTTTTCTTTTCCATTTTCACTCTCCTAAATCCAAAAAAGCTTGAGCACCCTACCCAAACCACAAACTATAATAAATTAATTATATTAACAAAAGGTTAACACATCAACATTTTACAGAGGAAAAATAAAAGAAAATACCCGTATTTTTCAAAATATTAAAGATTTTTATGTTTTGCCGAAAGGAAGAGATAAACAAATACAGACTTTACGAGACAGTGAAGATTATTGTAAAGTGCTGCGGCAGAAGATAGGATAAAATCCTTTTTTATTAACGGATATACCCATTTCCAAATAAAAAGTGTACGAGTTAACAAAGAGAGTTGCCGTCGAAAAACTAACTTAAATGTTAAAAATTTGTTAATTTCAGATTGCTGTTTATCTCTTATTTCTCGAGTCCACCCGAAGGCAAAATAGCACAAAATGGTTAAAATTTCGCTGAATTAACTTTTTGTTAACTTACTTTACAGGATTTTCATTTGGAAATTGGTATAAATTCCCAAATTTCGATTATATGAACAAAAATTTCTACGGAACTGCCTGTTTAAAACGACGAGATTTTTTACAATTGAGTTTTTATGGAAAAGGTTATCTTATCTGTATATGTGCCGGCGACGGGTCTTTTTCCAGAGTCAGTGATTTTGAAATTTGCAACATACTGATTTTGGTCTGACAGAAAATAAATCTCTCCGTTTTGAGTAAGTCCGTTTACCGAGTACGATATGTAGTTCTCTTTATTTTTCAAGCGAAAATTGTTCTTGCTGTTGACTTCGCAAACGGCATCCTTGAGGATGGAATATCTTATGACGACAGTGGGTGAGTTTTCAGACGCCAAACGAGTACCATTGTGTGAAATCCCACCGAAGTCCACCTTTTTTTGATCTGCTGAAATTGCGACTTTCGGTTCTATTTTAAGCTTTATTTTATCCAACTTGAATTTTGAATTATCCGGCGTTAGCCGAATCTCTCTGAAAAAGATTTTATTTTCCAGTTCGTTTTTTGGAATTACCACGCAGAATAATTTTCCGTTGACTGTATCCTTAATTATTTCATTATCGAATCGGACGATTTCGTTGAAATTTTCGAAACTTGTCTTGAGAACGAACTCTAATGATCCATCGGCGCACTTTCGCGGATTTGAAAATACAGATACATGAAACCGTTCTATCTCGGTATTGTCAATTTGATCTATTATTCGCAAGTTGTCGGGATTTTCTATGGAAACGATGGCGGGAAATTCTCCAGGTTCCAAACAAAAAACTTCAACACATCCGCAAATTATCATTAAATAATTAAATATTTTCATCATTTTTTCCTTTCTTAATAGAATCCTTACATACAATCGTTCCCAAATCCAGCTCTTCGGTTTCAGGTGTTTCTTTTATTTTCAGTTCGAGAGGTTCGGTATTTTGAACATTCATTGTAAGTTTATAGTTGCCGGGTTTCAACTCTGTCAGAGAGAATTCTCCCAAAGAGTTGGTAAAAAATGACACCGGGGGCTCGTCGGTGTTGTCTTTGTTGATCGCGAAACCAGTTACCTGTTCCAAAATCTTTCCCTGAGAATCCACAAGAATTCCGCGCGCTGTAACGGATTTAATTCCCCGAATATCAGCAATGAATCCTCGTTTGTACTGCCCCTGAGATACAATAGTGTCAAGTTTAAGAGCGATGTTGTCCGGAATATCCTTAAGATCAATTCGTGAAACCGTTGACGAAATTCGGGAGTTTTTTAGGACCGCGCCGCCTCCCATGAACCCCGATTCGGTATCCTTGTTCAAAAATTTTATCTTATGTTTTGCTAAATCTTTTTTAGGGGTAACTAAAACAAATCCTCCATCCGAATAATCGGTGCGGGCAATTGCGAGTCTTCCGTCCGCGAAATACAGCGCCGATTCCGCTCCGATGAGGGTTGAACTCTCGCCCTTATTATTTCTGGAGTGATTAATGTTTCCTTTGAATACGGAATTTGAGTAGTTTGTATTTATTTTTAACTTTTTGCTGGAGGAAGATTTTTCGGCGGTAATATCATAGCTGAAACCCGAATTTTCAGGAGAATGTGATAGCGAAATGTAGCTGGTGGATTTATCCTCGTTTCTTGAATATCCACTTGATAAGTTAGCGCGGTTTTTGAGAGATATGGAGCAGTATAGGCTGAAGGATTTCCTTCTTTTCCCGTCGGATTCCACGCTTTTATTGAAATTGGCGCTAATGTTTCCGCTACTGAACCAATTGTTATCGACACTGAATCCTCGTGAAATATCCCATGACATGCTTTTGTTCGATTTTTTATCAAAAGTTTTTTTTTGGGAGTAACTAAAACCCGTATTGAATGACAATATGTTGTTCAAACTAGCTCGATATCTGATGGTGGTATTTTTTCCTTTAGCATTTTCTTCTGGCATTAATATGTCGTCGAACTTAAAATTCTTGTCTTTTTTTGCTAAGTACGGCCTGAAAAAGTTATCCGATTTTTCGATTGATGCCGAAAAATTGAGATTTATTTTATCAAAAAGATTGATTGATGGCGAGCTATACTGCGCGTAGTAGACTTTTCCGGAAAGACTCGGGCCATTTTCCCTGTAATTACTAGTGGCGAATTTGAAATCGAAATGACCTAAGATGTTTTTGTTACGAATTTCATACGAGCAGGTTTTTCCTGACTTATTTCTCAATAATCCCAGATCGACTTCAACGGAGGAGAGCAGACCGTATTTTAAAGTCAGAGACAGTAATGGGTTTTTCTTGTCATATCTTCCTTTGATCGGATCATTTATTTCAGGATATCCGTAGCTTCCGTTAAAGGTAAATTTTCCCTTTGGGACATATGAACTTTCATAGAAAAAGCTTTCATCCAAAATTTCTTCACGTCCGCTTTCGTCGATGATTTTTATTTTGATATCATTTGTTCCGCTGTTATATGAAATATCATCTAAAATGTATGTTCCGGGAGCGACATTGGTTCTGGTTCTTATCAAATGGTTGTTAGAGTAGACTTCGATTGTGCTGGTTTTCAACAAAGTTATGCGAATCGGGCTGGAAAATCCTTCGGATTTATCCCTTTCGACATCTTTATTTATATTAAATCCCCAGAGATGAGGGGGACTTTGATAACTTAACGATTGACTGATTATATCCCCCACTTTGAACATTACGTCCGGCTCTGCCCAATCGTAGACGACAGTTGTCCGATCTCTGCGAAATTTTCCTTTATTTCCTGTTGATTGCTCATATGAAGTTTCTCCCTCCACGCAGATTCCAAATAAATTCATGTAGGGAGTAATAATCAAATTCTTTTTGTTGGACGGGCGAAATTTTCCGCGCTCGAACGATTGCGATATACGAACATTTATAGCGGCACTAACATTTGCAGGATCTACATTCGACCTCTCTCTTTGAGAACCTCTCCTGCCACTGAAGTTGCGCACTTTTTTCTTTTCCATGGGGAGCGAAACTTCCACCCGCATGGTCAATTGATTAAGTTTAGTTTTAAGTGAAAGTGTATCCAATTTCGAAAATTCTACGAATCCATCCTCGTCCTTATATTTATCAATGATATTAATGTCTTCCGGTTCGAGATATTCCTTCAAACAGTATTTTAGCGATGCAGCTTGGATTTTACAGATTTTTCCAACAAAGGTCGGAGCGCTGCCGGATTTTTCTCCATCCACCAATACATCTGCGTCAAAAAGCATGTCTTCTTGCTGCTCAACATGTCCGAAAATTTGGCGGTACAAATCTTCGCTGTTCTCATATGCAAGGTCGGGAACAATAAGCTGCTCATCTTCCGAAGCGGAAGATGGGCAGTAACAAAATAACAAAGACATCGTAAAAAACTTTTTCATGCAACTATTAGACAGCAGTTGTTCAGTCCCTGCTTGTAGGGATTAAGTTTAATTTTAAACAATTCGGTATATAAAGTCCATGATTTAACAATGAATTCCCAAGGTGTCAGGCCATGCAAAGCTTTCAATCGCTTTGCAAAATTATAAGCACTGATAAAAGCCGACAAGTGTTCTCGCGGTGGATCTTGCGACTTATAATAATATCGATGAATGGTTGCCTCTTTAATAGTTTTGTTCATTCGCTCGACCTGACCGTTTGTTCACGGATGCGTTGGCTGCGTGAGTCTGTGCTCCATATGGTTTGCCTTGCAAATGCGATTAAAATGTGCGGCAAAGCCCTGTAATTCCGAGCCTGATTCGTGAACTGCACTCCGTTGTCCGTCAAAATTTTGTGAATTTTATACGGAACTTTTTCGATCAGATTTTTCAAAAACTCCGCCGCCTGAATTTTTACTTGTTTTTCAAGGAGTTCGACGTACGCAAACTTGCTCGTGCGGTCGATCGCAACAAACGGATACAACTTTCCTTCTTTCGTGCAAACCTCTGTAATATCGATGTGAAAACGGCCAATCGGATACTTTTTAAACTCCTTTTTTTGTTTTTTTTCCTTATCTTCAGGCAGTTTGCTGATTCCATTGCGTTGAAAAAACCGATGCAGCGACGAGCGCGTGAGGCTCGGAATTTGTTCTTTCAGAGCGTACAGACAGTCCTCCAAAGGCAGCAGAGAATGCGTGCGAACGCGACACAAGCAACCTCCTCTTCGCGCGTAAGCAGTGTAGAATGAAGATTTTTTGCCTATCGGTATGCCGTGCACAAAATCCCGATGTTTCAATCTCGCAACCATTTTATAATTGAGTTCGAGTCTCTCCGACAACGCTTTTACACTCCCTTCACTATTTTGTATCTCTCGACGTACCGCCTCTGTAGTGCGGGCGCAACCTCATAACATTTGTCCCACAATGCTCTCTTTTCTTTCGATTGTATCTCATATTCCCCCTCCCTACAGGCTGGGACCAAACAAGAGAGTACTTTTCTAGAGTTTACCTGTATATCTATTTTTGGGCAGGTGCTTTTGACGAAACTTTCTTCTCGTATTCACGTATCCCCCCAGCCATGATTACAGTGTCGGCGTCCTTTTCCTTGACCAAGTCAGTAATTTTTTTATTGCGAATTACTAAATCAGACTTCTTGAGCTCAGCCCTTCTGTTTCCGTCGTTTTTTAAAACAATCACCCTGGCGTTCTCGGAAACTACTTTTAAATCTGGTTTAGCTGTTTTCGGAGTTGCGTACAGCGAAGTCTTAATTTCGTATACCACCTGAATGGCAGCTTGCTGATTTTTTTCTTTCTTTTTGTTTAGATTCACGGGAAATTGAGACATTACCACGCGAAAAGCCTGTTCTTTTTCGGGGTTTTTTTGGAATTCCTCATTGCCTCTCCATTTGACTTTTACATTCCTGTAAGAGTGGGGAGGAATGATAATTTGCGACGGTCTCAGCAGAAAAGATTTCGTATCTTTTTCCAAAATATCATTACCTTTTTTATCCAGCTTTCTGCGAAACACAGAAACTTCGAATGCCAAAAAATCATCGGTTTTGTTTTCTACATAATACTGGAAAGTTTTCTCATTCCTATCTTCGGGGTCGAAAGAATGAACAAAAGGGACCACTGTCAGCGCTTCTGCGTTTAAAATAAAGAAAAACCCAGCCAATAACATTGATAAAATTTTACACATATTCATTCCTTGTTTTTATCATCTAATCAAAATTAACATCTATAGTATACATATTAATGCCAAATAAAACAATAGGTTCATAGAATTAAAAAAAAACTTTTGCCTTAAAAACAAAAAAACGCCGGATGGTGAGATAGTGGTTTGTGAGTTTATTGTAACGAAAGAAAAGTATCATGAATGGTAAATTATAAAAGACAGTGCGGCAGCTGTGTTGATTGTGGATATGTGGGATGTTGTGTGCGAAGAAGCGGGGGCTACCACAAAACAAAAGAGGGTTACCTCTATTAGTGCAAAAGCCAAAATTGAAGCAAAGGTTAACGCCTTGGTTTTTGTTGATTTTTATGAGGACAAGAAAGTGTTGTCTTTGGTTAAGCAAAATGGGGAAGAAGAAACGGATTCCGACAAAATAGAGTTTTTGCTTCAATGTTAAAAGTGTAGCTGCAGGTTGTGTGTGGGGGACGGCAATTGAAAATTTAAAGGAAGATAATGGTGGGTTTTTTGTTGCAGGATAGTAAAAGGCAACAGTTGCCGATTTTAATTGATTTTAGAGATGGGGGAGTTAAAGTGTTTCGACAGAGTTAGACGATAATACCTTGGTGGGAGATTATACGGGAGGAATAAAAATTTCAGTGGTAGCTACAGATTAGATTTTGCGAAGGGAGAGAGATTTCCTCCATTGAAATAATTTTCGGATAAGAAATGGAGAAAGTTATGAGGTATTTGCGTTGCGCTGAAGTTGTTTCTGGTCAGTAGGCACTGTTGGAGGATCGACAGAATCGGGATTTGCAAATTTTCAGAATAATTCTTCGGCACAGAGGAATGTTATCTTCGAAGTTTTGCGTTCGGAAGTTGGCACGAATTGTCAAAATAGTTCGACGCAGATAGCGATTGTAAACGAATTTTTCTCTGAGGAGATTGTAAAAAAGTTTAACTCTTTGATTTGTAAAGGTAATTTACCTGAATCTGAAACTGAATTTGATAACTTGAACTTGATTTTCAAACAAAAGGATAAGAATCTAAACACTGCTTATCAGAAGATAGAAGAAAGGGATCGGACCATCTCTGAATAAAAGGAAAATTTGAGACAAAGTATAATTATGTTGAATTTTCTTGAAGAAAAAGCTAAAATTAGCCAGTAGACAATTGAAGAGCAAAATTAAATTATAAAAAGGCAAATTGAGAATTTGGAAAAGAAAAACAAAAAAGTATCCATTTTGAAGAAAGAGGTCACTAATTTGAAGGAACAGATGATTCTGTATGAGAGGCAGAATAAGAGTTATGAAGATAATTTTAATATGATAAAGAATGCTGCAAATATTTACGCTACGTCTTGGGCTGGGGAAGGAGATTTTAGCGAAAAATGTGATAACGCAAAAAACCTCAGCGAAAAAATACTGATTGTCTTTGCTCATTTAACAGAATGCAATGCGAAGAAAGAAGATCTCTCTCCGAAGAAGAATTTAACTGAAAATACTATAGTTGATGCTGAACGACATGAGTTTTTTACAATGAAAGAGGAAGAGACTTCTTATGTTCAAATCGGCATTTTGGATTTAATAAGGGCAGGAATCGATCAAGATCGGAGGAAGTTTTCGTTTCAGTTTCCGATTTTGATAGGATGCAATTTCGTGGGTTTAACGAAGGTAGAAGCAGGACAAGATCAGAAATAACAAAAGAGAAGAATGTGATCGAATCAAAAAAGCAACGTAAAGAGAGATCCCGACAGATTGAAAACGAAAATACTAGTTGGATATTGAAAATAGCGGGTCAAGTGAATCACTTTTTAGGGGGGGAACTTTCTCGAGAGTTCAAAGATTCTCGTATCCGCGCGGATGGAATAAAAATTTTAACGAAGGGGATTGTCGACTGCACCAATAATTATGCAAAACAAAAAAAATTGACAGAAGATGCGAGTATAGAAAAAGAAAAACCTACTTTTCATAGTCAAGAAATTAATTTTGATGTTTTATCTTTGCATATCAGAAAAATTAAATATATGGGAGATGTAGATGAAAATACGAAGCTTCCGTATGGTAAAGGGGTGGTTGCTCATATACGCGGAGCATTTAGTATTACCGGTACTTTTTTCCAAAATTATTTGGATCTCCGTGAAAAAATCGTGATCAAGGGGCCCTATGGGGAGAAATATGAATTCATGGGAAATAAAAATTTTGGTCGAGAGGCTATGATTTCTATGGATGATATTTCAAAGGTTAATGATATTTATAATATTGATTTGCCGACTATTTGTTTAAAACTTTTGAATGATGACGGAAGAAATGAATATATCTTGTTTAACCCTAATTTTGTCTATTAAGGAGATTTAGTGGGTAGGGATATTACTGGACAAGGTCGAATGTTTAGAATCACAGGGGAAGTACAAGAAGGTAAGTTTGAAGATGGGGAGTATTTATGCAAAAAATAACGTATTTTTTTGTTTTATTTCTATTTGGTAATGTCCATGCTTCCTCGGAGGTTTCTCTCGATTTGACAGCCTACGTGGATCCAGAAGTAAATATTGAAAGAATTGACAGCAACGGTTCGTTGGATATTTTTCAGAAGATTCCGGCGTGTTATCGAGTTACTTCGAATACCGAAAAAAATGTCAAGGTGACTTTCTCTTCAAGGAATGGCTGGAAATTGAAAAATGAGAATGGTAGTCTGGAGTCGAAAGAAGAAAGCGGCAAGTCTTCGTTTATTTCTTATGTCGGAGAGTTTTCGGGAAGAGATCATAATATGGTAGTTGAGGGTGGCAGCGACTCTGTTATTATTGAAAAAGACAGTTTTTGCGATCACGAGTACGATTTTAAGGTTGTTTTCAGATCGACGGGGTCAATGAAAAATTTTGCTGCCGGGAAGTACTACGATCGCGTGACCATATCGGTTTCCGCCGAAGGATAGATGTCTTCATTTTTCATTTAATTATTTAGGCTCTAGACCATCATCTTTTTTGATTTTACTTTATTGCAAAGAACAATTTTGCAATAAAAGTAGCGAAATTGTCATCTCTATGATTGAATCTAGCCTC
>CACWKL010000033.1 GCA_902761495.1 uncultured Pseudomonadota bacterium | reverse complement strand
AAATTGATTGCTCTGTTCCAGGTATATTTTTCTGAACAAAGGAATATGTGCTTCTTTACATGTTACACAGAAAAATTCTTCAAAATCTAAATGCTTTTTAAATTTTTCATTGTGCTTCTTGAGAAACTTCTTTAAATCTGAACCGTGGATTAGAGAGGGCTTTTTGGAATCTATTGTTTTCAAACCGATTTTTATCCACTTTCTTACAGTTTGAGGATGCATTGAATACATATTACAGATATCTTCAATGGTGTAAGACAACAAAGAAGATATAGGTTGTAGCTTATAGGTCTTAATCATGAGATTCTCCTTTCGTTGAAAAACTCTGAAGAATCACACAAACCTATGTAATATGAGATTTTTATCTTATTAATTTTTGTGTTAGCATGACCCTCAGATACTTGTTGTGCTTTTAGATAAGTATTAGGTGCCATCGTTGGGGTACTTGCGGAATTTTTCCCCAACGGTGGATTAGTTCTCATCGTTTTCATGGGTTACCTCGTTAAACTTGAAGTGTAGTCTCTTCTCAATCCCAAAGAATCTAAGTTTCTTATAGTTCTCGGATGAATTAATCCTCCTGTGACTTTATATAAATGATCTCTTGTTATACATGGGGACTTCCAATCTTTAAAAATATCGCGTATTTTCATTTCCACTCCTTTTTAAAACCAAACAAACACCGCGTTTGTTTTCTGATAACAAGATATGATCATTCGTAACACAAAATCAACCCTTAAAACCCTGAAATTTGAGCAAGTATTCGATTATGAACAAATAATTTAAAACAAGACAAATACACAAGAAAGTCTCTTTAATCGAGCTATATTTTGATTACAAACAAATTATTGACAACGGAGCAAACTCTCACAACCATCTCAATTATCAGCGAAATTATCAAATAATTAATGCATTAATGTATTTTCAGAATTTTTTAATCAAAAAAGCAAAGATTTCCGAATACATCCTTTGGAAATCTATCTATCCACACAATTATAACGAAAATTATGACTTATGTTTTTGTTTACTAAACTTTTGTTTTATTTTCTCTATTTTTTCGTTATCTCGCTTTATCAACATACTTACAATACAAGATAATTCGTACTCATTAACAATGATTTCTTGATTATCAACAATATACCTATAATAAGTGCATACCCCATCCTTTATAGTTTGAGTAGCTTTCTTTTTTACCATTTTTAACATATCAGATTTAGTGATACCTGCTTCTATTTTATAAAAAAATTCAGATCTCAAATGCTTATACAGTAACATCTTTTCGCTTTTATCACTTGGAATCTCCACGTTTTCATAATAATACTCGGGAATTTTGAACGGGAAATCTCCCTTGAAATTTTCTTTAGCGTTAGCAAATATACGTTTAAACGCAGATGCCAGAATGCGATTATCTTCAGAGCTCGAAAAATATTCGTCCTTTATAATAACATCGATTCCTGCTCTCAAATCACCATTTGCTATGGAAAGTTTAATAAGATCGTCGATATACTCCCAAAAAACACTTGAATAACAAACGCACTTACCCATGGTATCTTGACCATAAGAGGGATCCGTGTGCATTTCTCCATATTCAGTTTTTGTTAGATACTCTCCTTCGCAAACAGCTAAAATATCTTTTACCGTTCAATAAGGCTTATTTTTTATTAACTGATCTATAGGATGAGGTTGTATATCAAGAATTGCTTGTTGAACTTCACGTTGTTCAAATACTAATACATTGGCTTCTTCTATTATTGTACTATACCTGATACTATAGCTAACCCTTGCCATCATACACTGATTAAAATTTCTTAATTTTATTAAAAATTGTTTTCGTTCAAAATCGGACTTCTGTTGAGCAAATATATCACAACAACCTTTAGTAAATTTTCTGAATAATTGATCAACTTCGTCTTTCTTATTGATTTCTTCATTTTCGATTTCTGATTTTAATAACAAAGCTTCTGTTTTTATATTGATTCCTTTGCTTATAATTTCCAATTTTGCTGGTAAAGATTCCGCGTTCATGCTATCCCCTCCACATCTACTTACAAACTTTTACTATTCAAAGGCACTATATCCGAAAACAGTATATTAATTTTTCAGGAAATAGTCTCTACCTACACAAAAAATAATAAAATTTAGATAAATTAAGTGTGAATCAAAATCTTAAAAAAGAGTCGCCTTCTATTGTAGCTAATAATCATAGAGATTTTTGCATTCGCTTTTCTGCATTTTCGAATCTCATTCCTGACAGCACGAACTTCCCACCATATATAAAGGAATATCGTACAAATTTTCGGTCTGTTTATAATCTGCGAGAGATGTTCTCACACAAATCTCGGGAGAGTATTTTTCGTTATAAAAAGCTAAACTTCGTGCGCGCAAATTTTCTCCAGCTTTCACTTCGATCGGGACGATTTTTGAATCTACCTGCACGACAAAATCAACTTCCGCGTTGCCGTTTTTGTTCGTCCAATATCCGATCTCGATATCTTCCTTTGCGCTCAACTCCTGCAACACAAACTGCTCGGTCATTGCCCCTTTGAACTCAGTGAAAATTTTCGAACCTTCGAGCAAAACGCGAACATCCAGGCCGGTTTTCGCCGAAAGCAATCCGACATCGAGCATGAAAAGCTTGAAAATATTTTCTTCAACGTACCCTGAGATCGGCAAGGCAGGCTTTTTTATTCTGTGCACCTGATAGATCAACCCGCTGTCCTTCAGCCACTGAATCGCAGGATCATAATCCTTCGAGCGGGAAGTTTTTGCGTCGATTTCTTTATAAACGAATTTCTTATTTTCCTTCGCCAACTGAACCGGAATTGATTCCCACAATTTGTTTGCTTTATCCAAAATTTCTTTCGGAATGTGGTGAGAAAAATCACTTTTGTAATCGCTCAAAATACGTTTTTGCAATTGACGCACCTTTTGAAAATCTTTTTCAACGACATAACTCGCAACGACTTCAGGCATTCCTCCGACGTAAAAATAAGTCTTCAAATATTCGATCAATTTATCCCTGAAAACGCGAATGAGATCAATTTCGCGAGCATCCAAAGTTTCGCAGAGCCGATCTTCGCCCAACGCCTCGAGAAATTCTCGGAAAGTCATCGGATACATATGCAACGCATCGACCTTTCCGACAGGAAATGATAACCCCTGATGCAGAGCGACTCCGAGCAAGCTTCCCGCTCCGATAACATGATATTCAAGAAAATCTTCGCAGAAATATTTGAGGGAAGTGATCGCTCGCGGACAAGCTTGGATTTCATCGAAAATAATCAGGGTGTCAGCAGAAATCTTGCGGCGGGTTTCGATTTCCAGTCCCCGCAAAATGACTTTCGGATCAAGAGAATTTTCAAACAGCGAGCAAATTCTCTCGTTTCTTTCGAAGTTGAGATGAACGAAATCCTTGAAATTAGTCCGACCGAATTCATCCATAATCCAGCTTTTTCCCACCTGCCTCGCTCCATAGATTAACAAAGGTTTTCTCTTCTCTTTTTGCTTCCACTTGGATAATTGTTCTAATATCAAACGTCGCAAGACATCCTCCTACACTTTTCAGACCCTAGTTTCGAAAAATCCTAACACTTTTCAGACCATAAAATCAAGAAATCACTACACTTTTCAGACCTTAAATAATTTTGGATGGCGTGTTTTATGAAAATTGTTATTTTTAACTCTTTACACCAATTCTTCAAACCTTTCGGCCAATCGATATTTCCTCGCCTTCTTCGAATAATTCGAGATGATCATGAATCCGTCGCTGACCCAACGATTGGCGAGGAGTCTGGCGCTCTGCTGAGACATTCCCAAATACTCGGCGATTTGCATTGAAGAAACCTCCTGAAATTCCGTGAAAAGTTCGAGGATTTTTCGTTGGGTAACATCAAGCTGGCGCATTTCGTCAGAGAAATCTTTGCGAAAATTTGTCGTTTGAGTTCTGACTTGAATCTTTTCAAAAACATCTGCAACTCCACGGACAAAATATTCAATCCAGCCTGTCAGATCAGCATTTTTGCGCCCTTCGTAATAGTTGTGATGCGGATGGGTTGCGGGTGCGGAATAATATCCTGCTAGATCGTTCGCGTAATATTCTTCGAGCGAGTAGATATCCTTGAGCCCGTACCCATATTTTCTCATCAAAAAGCTCGTTAAAAGCCGTGCCGTACGACCGTTTCCGTCGTAATAAGGATGTATCGTCACAAACTGATAATGCACCAATCCTGCAACGATCACTCGCGGAGTTTGCTTGTCATTGTTCACAAAATCGATAAGAGAGTTCATCAGTGCCGGAACGTCTTTGGTTTCCGGAGGCAGGTAGACGATGTCTCCTGAAGCATTGTCGTAAATCGCGTTTTGTCCATCTCGATAAGGCGACCTCACTCCCTCGACCAAATCGTGAGTCTTTTTGATCAGCTTTTCGGAGAAAGGTAGGTTTTGAGCCAGGCATTTCTCGATGTAATTCATCGCCTTGTAATAGGATTTCACTTCGGAAGAATCCCGAATTCGATTTTCGATGACTTTCCTCTTGAATATAATCTGCTCGACTTCCTTGCGGGTGAGCCTGTTTCCCTCAATTTTCGTGGAGTAGTGGATCGTTTCAATCTTCGCGCTACTTTTGAGAGAAGCCAGCAAGACAGGTGAAATCTTGCTGTCACGGAACGAGTTCTTTATCATCTCGATCTTCGTGAGACATTCCAAAATTTCCTGAGTAATTCTATAATTCGGCTTAAATATCATCGTTAAACTAACTTAATTATATCATTAAACTATGTTTATTTTATCATTAAACGTGAATTATGCAAGTTTTGGGGTTTATTTTCTAACAGGGACACGTTTTGTACATGTCCCTGTTTACCCCAGATTAAAATATCAACAATATTTTTCCATATATGGAGTAACATCATGTCGAATTTGTATGAAACTACCATTGGTTGATTTCTTTGGTCTAGTTATTTCTCTTCTATCTTTGCAATCTTCACACTTAAAATTCGTTGCTGAATTATCCGTTGTAGCCTCTTCTACATACGAACGTTTCCGTTTTCTGTTATTTTTGCAAGAATCACAACGTTTAATGTAGTTGTGCAAAGAAATTATCACGGTGTTGTACTTGTCATTCTCTACAGTAGTTTTTGCATACATTTTTTCACAATTTTCGCACGGATCTAAAATCGATATTCCGAACAGTGGATCTTGTCGATCTCCGTGTAAGTACCTTACTATGAATTCCGTATGTCTATAAGGCTCATATTCGTGATCAGAGCATAATTCTTCTGCAGCCCCTAAATAATTAAAGGATCTTCTAAATTTTCTAATTTCTCCACCTCTTCTAAAAACAATTCGCCTTTCTTTGTATTAAATACTTCATCGAACTCTTTTATATAGTTTCCGATACCTTTTAATAATTCATGTAATTTTTCTTTAGCTTTTTCGACGGATTTTAGTAACTCTTGTTCGTTAAATTTCATATTTTTTATATCGGCAACTTTTAATACGCGTGACGATAATATGTAATTAATAGTTGCTTTCAAATATTCGTAAGATTTTTGAGGATATGTCTTATCATAAAATTCTAATTCTTCGTCACTACCTTTTTCATCCAAAGTTTTTAGAATATCTTCTAGTTCTTTATCACTTAGCTCTTTTGATTTGTCCCAAAATTCATCAATAGAGAATCCCTTTTTAGTACCTTTTTTTCGTTGATTATATTTTATTGTAGTTTCCAATAAAGGAAATTCTTCATATATATCATTTATAGCATCCATTTCTTCGTTTGTAACTTCCAAAACGTTATGGAGTTGTTTAATACGATATTTTTTACCTCTCACCTCCAACTCATTAATATCGAGGTAGTTATTCAGAAATCCACTTAAATACGCATCCCCTTCATAAAACAAAATGTTCATATGATGATTAGTTATCCATTCAAACTCACAATTGACTTCACCTAGGACATTCTCTATTTCGGATGAATCTATATTTTCCAGTCCTAAAGATTTTTTCACCGCGACTTTTTTAATTGGTTCTATAGATTTATATATCATATCTTGTGTCATCCCATACTTGAGATCTGGATTGATCACCATCCCCCCAACAGCTGGAACGATAAACAACACCCACAAAAATTTCAGAAATTTAATATACTGTTTCATAAATAAATCACCTTTTTTACTTCCATTTTGAGTAACACATGTCGCGCCAAAACGATGATTTTCCAAAACAGAATCGTTCCGAAAGCATCACTTTCGCAAATTATGCATTCCGCCAGCTTATACAACCCAAGCGGACATCAATTGTCACTACAAAAACTACACGTACTACTCAAACACTCTGTAGATATCACGGGATTATTGAGTTTTCAATAATATTCCAGATTTGAATACGGCAACTAGCTCTTTGCAAACTCCAGTAATGGAATGATGTTATAGTTGTCAGCTTCTTTTAGAGCTTTGATATATTTTGTTCGAGTTTCAGACATATCGGTTAAATTTCTGCTTCCCCAAGTGAAGCGCTGCTGACCCGCTTTTACCATTAATAAGTCGGCGATCAATCGAGAACACCTGCCATTGCCGTTTGTAAACGGGTGAATCGCAACTAATCTATGACTGAAGCGAACGGCAAGCTCATCAATAGGAAACGATTGCTGTTGGCGTTGAAATTCCACGTCTTCGCAAAGCATCTTCAATTCTGTTGGAATCCTTATCCAATCAATTCCTAATTCATATTCGTTTGGCGGAATTTTCCTGCCCATTTCCATGTGTCTGAGAACATCATTTTGTGTATTTTCTGAATAAAATCAATGGACAACACAATCTTACGCTTACCTTTGAACAGTTTCTGTTCAGCCTGCAGGATATTGTTTTGTTCCCACATGTTTAATTCATCTTGAGTTCTGATATGTGAAGGAATCAAGTTGCTGATTTCATCGCCATTGATCGGCGTAGAATCTTTGTCATAGATAAATTTCATATTAAGATTCCCAAATCTTGTTTGATTCCTCAAATATCAATGCTTCAGCTTCGGCCTCGACAAATTCTCGTTCTTTTTCAACAGATTGATTTTCCAATCCCATGGAATGAGCTACGTTTTTGTGACTTTCCATGACGGATTTTATAGCTTGCTCTTTAATGATATCGTTCAAACTGTTTTCGGGAATCAAAAAATATACGAATTTGCAGTTTAGAGCCTTCGCCGCTTCATTCATTTTGTTCAGCGTCAAAGATCCTTCTATCTCTGCAGATTCTATAGATGAAACGCGCGCTTGAGAGATATTCATCCTTTTGGCTAACTGTGTTGCTGTCATTCCGAGGGCATTGCGCAGAGTTTTTATCCATCCCGACAGAGGACGATCAAACTGCAAAATATGCCTTATTCCATCAAACTGCTTATCAAGCTGTAATCTTATTAATTTCTGCGTTTTCATAACATTTCTCATTATAAATATAACATATATATTATATATTTTTGCGTTTTATATAACAAGAGATGTTTTTTGATTTCATTCTCATAGATAAAAAAAGAAACAATCTTAACCATCTCAGATATATACAAGTTTATCATTTTTCCTTTTGTTATTGAGGTTCGTTTCAAAGGTTTTAACTGCTTTTTTCAGATAATCTGGAGCAAGATGTGAATATCTTTCAGTCATAGCAATAGTTGAATGCCCCATAAGCCGTTGTACCGTATACAAATCGACGCCACTCATAACCAATCAGCTGGCATAAGTGTGTCTTAGGGTATGAAACACAACTTGTTGACGCTTGTCGCTTATTCCTTTATTAAATCCCAACGTTTCAACGATTCTCGGAAAAGTTTTCGATAGAGATAGGTTTGCCTTTTGCTGTAGTAAAGACGTGGTTGTTTATGGCGATTTTTTTTCCTCTCCTCCAACATAAATCTCACATCTTCAGTCATTATTGCTTTTCGATTTTTTCCGTTTTTAGCATCCTTTATGAACAGAAAACCGTTATAAAAATCTATGTCATTCCACGCTAAGTTGATAATTTCTCCTCGTCTCAGTCCACAATGTAACGACAACAAAGCCATATCGTGAACCGTTAAACTGCTTTCTTTTAATTTTTGCAATAAAAGTTCAACTTCTTTGTGAGTTAAGAATCTATCTCGTCGGTTGTCCTCTGTTGGCTTTTTTACTTTTCCCGTTGGGTTATCTCCGTTATATAATTCGAATCTCTTTGCATAATTAAAAACCTGTCTTATAACAGCAAGAGCATACGAAATACTTCTTGGAGAGAGATTTGCCTTTTTCATTTTATCTTTTAACTTTTCCAGCGCGAAGGGAGATATATTCTTCATCGGAGTATCACCAATTGTGGGACTTATCCATTTTTTAAACAAGCCTTCCTCGGTACGGTAGCTTCTTTCGGTTTTTTCTTTTTTAGCCAGCTCTATGTATTTTAAAAAAATCTCATTGAAAGATACTTGTTCTTGTTGCTTCTTTATTCGATTCTCTTCATCTGACTTTCGTTTGATTTCTTCCTTTTTTCTTTTGTCGGATAAGGTAACCTCTCCGTCTCCTGTTCGTTGATTTTCTTTCAACTCGTGTAGACGAGCCGCCACTTTGCTTTCATTCCATCCTTCAGATTCCCATCCCAACGCTTCTTCTTTTGTTTTTCCAGCTAATTTATAGCGTATGGTGTAATAACGATCTTTTCTGATGCCATGCTTTCTCGTTGGGTGTTCTCTGTATCTAATTCCTGGCGTCTTCGCTTTTTTCCATTCGTATTTCATGACCTGCTCTAATTTGTCCCACTCCTGTCCCACTTTTTTTCGTGATTGACCTAAATAATTCGTGTTCATTTGTGATCAAAATATCTCATATTGTTTCTCAAATTTCAACGCAAATGGGTATAATTCGCTACATGTTGTAATTTCAGTTTTTCCCTAATTCTTAATCATTTTTCCAGTGGATTTTGATTTATCTTTTCGTATATACTGGAATCATATTCCGAATTATATGGAGGTTGTATGTTAGAAAGATCGCTAAAATACGTAATTGAGGACTTGTCCGCGTCATTTCCCGTTCTGCTTTTGACGGGGCCAAGACAAATCGGAAAGACCACATTGCTTGAGTCATGCGCGGATGAAACTCGGTCATACGTATCTCTCGATGACTTGGAAGAACGAGCCATTGCGAAAAATGATCCGAATTTGTTTCTGCAGATTCACAAACCTCCGTTGATAATTGATGAAATTCAATATGCTCCCGAGCTTCTTTCATATATCAAAATTCATGTGGATAAAAATCACAAGTCGGGCGACTTTTGGCTGACTGGCTCCCAACGGTTTCACCTCATGAAGGGAATTACCGAGTCTTTAGCCGGACGTGTCGCCGTAATCGATATGCTTGGATTATCTTCGGCAGAAATTTCCGGGCGCGCACATACTTCCGCTCCGTTTTTGCCATCTCTGGATTGGATAAATGCCGCGAATCCGTCTTATTCATCAAATCTTGACAGCATTTTTCAAAAGATATGGATCGGCTCATTTCCGAAAATGGTTACGGATAACGGAAAGTTCAGGGATATATTTTTCAAATCTTATGTTCAAACCTATATCGAGCGCGATGTGAAAGGAATTCTCAGCATAAGCGACGAACTAACATTCTATAAATTTCTTCAAGCTGCCGCGGCAAGAACCGGTCAACTATTAAATTATTCTGAGTTAGCTCGAGATGTCGGAATCGATCAAAAGACCGCGAAAGCTTGGCTTTCCATTTTAGCGGCTTCAGGATTGGTCTATTTGCTTCCTCCGTATCATAATAACGTGACCAAGCGCATCATAAAAACGCCGAAACTGTATTTCTTGGATACGGGACTTTGCGCTTTTCTTACCGGATGGGACAGTCCGAAAAGTTTATCACTGGGAGCAATGAGCGGAGCCGTTCTTGAGACCTACGTGTTTGCAGAGATCCTAAAAACCTACTGGCATAACGGAAAAATCCCTCACATCTATTTCTACAGAGACGCAGATCAGAGAGAAGTCGACTTTCTTTTGGAGCAGAACGATGTCCTATACCCAATTGAAGTAAAGAAGACCGCCACGCCATCTCTGACTTCAACAAAACACTTCAGCGCTCTCAATTCGTTGAAAAAGAATATCGGAGTCGGTGCCGTCATCTGTTTGCGAGAAACTGCCATTCCTCTTTCTCGAGATGTGAATGCTATTCCCGTTGGGTATTTGTAATCTCTATTGAATCAAAAAGCGATGAGGCCATGATAAAGTGTCTTATGCAAAGAATCAGTAGTTTTAAAAAATTAAATTAGGAAAGATAAAAATAAGAGGAAATATTCAGATATTGTGCCGTTGATTTTTACGAAACATTAAATTTTATTGATTAAAATAGCTCTCAGTGAAGGAAGAGTATATGAAAAAGCATATCAAGGTATTATCAATTTTTTTAGGAATTGGCGTTATTTGTATTGGAGCAATATCAGTTTATAGATTTAGTTCTCACCAACCATTGCAACAAAATGCACAAGAGGACAAGATAAAAATATTCAAAGTAGAACGACTTCATAATTTGGTGAAAGACAATGATATAATTGCAGATGACTATAACCATAAGACCATATATTTGAAAGGACGCGTTTATTCAGTGCGTGATAGAAAAGAATATTACGAATTAAAATTGGCTCCCTTAAAAGGCGAGTTTTTTTCGATTACACGGTTCAAGACGATACCATGCAAATTTTCCATGGAACAGAAGAAAAATTTAGAGCGTTTAAAAAAGGATAAGGTTTTAGTTATTAAAGGGAATATATCGATCGATAAAAGGCTTTTTAATCGCATTAAATTAGAAATGAATGACTGCATTATTGTTGATGAGAGCAAATTACGTAAAGGTTGGTTTTCTGGTAAGATGTTCCATACCAAAAATTAAATTGGGGTTGAATTTAGGCTCAGGTTTTAGGATAGCAAAAGCAGCAATTCGCTGACTGTATTTTTGTTTCTCTCTCTAATTTGTCCCACTCCTGTCCCACTTTTTTACGTGATTGACCTAAATAATTCGTGTTTGCTTGTGATCAAAACACCTTAAACTATTTCTCAAATTTCAACATAAAAGTGATGATTTGTTACGTGTTGTGATTTTTGTCTTTATCTGATTTGTAATCAGTAGGTCAATGGTTCGAGTCCGTTGTCCGGCACCACTGTATCAGAGCTTTGCGAGCATAAAGAAAAATTTAAAAACTTTCGGGTCAACCTTTTGAGATGGAAATACTTTCTGAAATTATTTGATCGAGCTGAGATAATTCGAAACGAAATAATTTTATCTGATTAATTACAATTGATGAATACCTTCCCGTTTTTAGTGCGTTAAGTCTTGCTTGATGATTAGGATGTTTTTTGGGAGTTAATCCGCCGTGAAGTCGACAACGTCCGTTTCCCATCGGAAGATTTTTGCATTTCCCGAATTTTGTTTTTGCTCCGCAGACGTTGGGTAGGCTATTTTGAGACATTTCCGACAATGGCTTGAGCTCCTTTTTCGATATCGATTTTCTCGACAATGATTTTCTGTTCCTTATTTTTTAGTTTCGAAAG
>CACWKL010000032.1 GCA_902761495.1 uncultured Pseudomonadota bacterium | reverse complement strand
GGAAAGTAACACGCTGCCAGGCTTAATAAAATCAGTTTTTTCTTCATTATATCTTACTCCAGCGCCCCCGGTCGATTTAAAATGGTTGGGGGCGGTTTTGTTTTGAATAGGTTTAGATGGGTAAAGCTTGAGCTGCAGATTTGGCTGATTTCTTACTTTTGGTTTTAAATGTATTGTCAGACTGTGGCTGTTGACCAAAAGTAAATCCTCTACTTGCTGTTGATGAATTCTGGGACTGTTGACCAAAATGAAATGATGATGGAGCATTCCGAGACTGTTGACCAAAAGTAAACCCTCCACTTGCTGTTGATGAATTCTGGGACTGTTGACCAAAATGAAATGATGATGGAGCATTCCGAGACTGTTGACCAAAAGTAAATCCTCCACTTGTTGTTGATGGAACTCTCTCTTGCGTCTGCACATTAACATTATTTCTTTGGGAGGTGGGATTTTCAATAACTGTAGTTTCTACAGTATTACCATCATTTGCGATAAGAATAGCGATTTTTTGAGAATTTATTTTTAGATTTTTAACAATTGCAAACGGGATCCACATTTCTGAGTTTTTGTTATTTTCATAGAGTTTTGATGTTTCCTCAAATCCTGATTTCAAACTTATTACAAAATTTGGATCTTTGAATAGATCTTGATTCCGTGAAACTAATCGTGAAATTGGCAAAGACCAAGTCGCCGTTCCGTTTATATATACTGTTTCAGTAATTATTCCTCCTACCTTTTTTAATTGGTCGGCGATGGTATCGCGAACAGTTTGGTTGTAAGAATCTGAATGTTTTTTTAAGATTGATGCAAATGTGCCATCACGTACTAACTTTTCGCATTCATTTGGATCTTTCGTTCTGTTGAGCAGATTTCTAGTTGTAGTATGGTTCGATTGTTGAGATGAGGATATTTTTCCTATTTTACTTTTTAGGTAGTTAAATATTGGGAGCCATTGTTCGGATTTTTTGGAAAGACTTTCTGCAATTTTTAGTGGAGTTTCCAGCCGTTTGTTTCGAAAGTTGATGTCAGCTCCGTTTTTAATCAAATGCTTTACTATTTCTAAGTTTTTTAAGCGTATAGCATCGAAAAGGGGAGTCTCGCCAGCAGCGTCTTCTGAGTTAACATTAACATTCATCTCAATTAGGGATTTTACTTTTTCTAGATCGTTAGACCATACTGCTTTGTGCAACGATGAATTATTTGAATTTTCTAGTCTTTTTATTGATTCATTAACTTTGTTATTACCCTTTAATGTTGAGTTTTCGAATTTTAAATCGTCAAGCGGTGCAGCTTTATGTAACGATAAATCATCCACATCCATGCTATTGTCATCCTCTAATGTTAGATTTTCGAATTTTTGCGCCAGTTCGTCCATCGTGATATCATCGTCCATCCCAAACGCGCAGTTTCCGCAAAGCAGTGCCGCTACCGAAAACGCCAACAAAAGTTCGCCCATAGTTCCTCTCCATTTTCTAATTCAAATTTTTTATATTTTGGATTTTATCTAAAACTAATTAATTTATCGTTAATTTTTGAAAAAATTTGAGCAAAATGACCTAAGTGGTTTGAAAATCAGAACTGGTTTTGTTTGGCTTGGTGGTCATAGCGAGGAAAAAAACGCTCCATCCCATCCCGAACTGGAAAGCGAAAGTCCTCAGCGGTGATGATACTATGTCTGAAGAGATGGGAAAGTAACACACTGCCAGGCTTAATAAAATCAGTTTTTTCTTCATTATATCTTACTCCAGCGCCCCCAGTCGATTTAAAATGGTTGGGGGTGTTTGGTTTTAATTCTTATCGAATTAGTTTGTTATCTTTTCTTCAGTAAATTTGTATCTTGTACTTGTCCATCAGAACGCATTTTAAGCGGTTTTTTTATCGATTTGTATGGATCCTGTCCACCAAAAGTAAAGGTAGGTTTCGTTTTTTCTGTTTTTAGTTTTTGATTTAGCTGCTGAATTTCTTGTTGTTTCAAAATAGAGATAGACGGGGTTGGTTCCCAATCCATGTTATCAGAATCTGAATTTATCTTTTCAGAATGATTTTCTTTTGAATTTATGTTTATATTCAATAGTTTTTGATAATGCATTTCTTCTAAGCACACTCTTTTGGTTCCATTTATTAAAAACTGACTACCATATTCGTAAAATCCTTGTATAAATCCATTTTGATATTCGTATACCAATATGCGTTGATGTATAGCTTTTGCAATTGTTTCCCAATATTCTGTTTCGTCAGGATAAACTCCTTGGTACTTATTCGCATACGCCCTAACATTTTGTGGAATGAGTTCATTTTCTTCATTCGTTAATTCAAGAGAATTTATTGAACAATTAAAATTATAATTTTTCCAAGTCCATCCCTTATCTATTCTCATAAATAGTTGATTTTTTATATCTTGTTCAAAAGTCTTTACAAATTTTGGAGGGCAATATATAACAGGTATAATCTTTCCATCAATTGATACAGCCTTTCGAAGTTTTCGATAACTTCCTGTTGGCATATGACCGAAAAAACAGATTCTTTGAGATCTTTTGGTTGAAAACTGAGTACCGTATTCATAAATTTTATAAATAAATCCTTCTCTGCAACAATAAATAAATATGCGCTGTTCTATAATTTGGGCGATTTCTTCCCAAGAAATGTTGTTATTAGGAGCAGGCCTATATCCATTCATTATTGCTTTGATTTTTGTTTCTTGTTCTGAATTTATTTCGAGAGAATGAATTATTCCCTTGATATTATTATCATATTCTTCAGGTTCGGGATCTTTTGTTGAAAATAACTGTCCTTCTGTATCTTTTATAGCGTTAGATTTTAAATATGTTTCATCTAATATGGGCATTTTCCTTCCATCAATAGATAGTGTTTGAGTTATGTCTTTCTGAGATTCTTTCTTTTGACGTTCTAATCGACGAGACATTGGCTTTTGCTTATCTCCCGACTCAGATTTCATATCCTTCTCCGGATTCTCATAAAGTTCATTCTCATCATAATCCATTCCAAATACGCAGTCTCCGTAAAACAGCGCCGCTACCGAAAACGCCGATAAAAGTTTACTCATGGATTTTCTCCTTTGCTGCAATAATCTACTACCGACCATATCCGAAATTAATTAATTTTGCGTTAATTTTTGAAAAAAGAACTTTTAATTGTTCATTTGCGCTTAACGGGAAATTGTGACATTTTTTATATAAAAAACACGGGAACCAAAGAGATCGGTTCCCGAGCTGCTGATATATGAGATCAATGCCTTCTATGGTAGTTTTTAGGTATTTGAGGTGATCAATCTCACAATCCCAACAGCTGCCAACCGGGATTTTCCACACAATTTTTGATTTTACTCAAAAATTCGGCAGCTAACTTGGTATCAGCAATCCGATGGTCATACGACAGCGAGACGTACAACATTGGTTTTATTTCGACGCCCTCATCTGTTGCGACAGGTCTGTTGTGCATTTTGTGAACACTCAATGTTGCGACTTGCGGAGGTGTCAGAATATCCGTTCCCATGAGAGATCCGTACATTCCTGCATTTACTACGGTGAAAGTTCCGTTCGAAACCTCTTCTAGGGATAAAGTTCCTTCAACGGCCCGGCGAGACAAAGTAATCATTTTCTTTTCGATTTCTGCAAAGTTTAGTTTGTTCGCATCACGGATTACCGGAGCGGAAATGCCATCATTCCCGCAAGTAATTACGGAAATGTCGAAATGATTTTTATATATAATCTCATTCTCATGTACATGGGCGTTAAATACTTTATACTGCTTCAGTGCTTCCACTGCAGCCATTATAAAGAAAGGAGTAAACCCGAGACGAGTATTATATTTTTTCGAAAATGCCTCACCGAAGGCCTTTTCCAGAGACATAATCGCAGACATATCCACATCATTGGATATAGTTGCGATTACTGAAGAATCATAAGCATCCTTCAATTTCTCGGAAATTCTTTGTTTGAGAAAATCTATGTTTTCTCTTTTATCATCTGGAGAATATAAGATTTTCGGTTTGTTCCAGTTATCCGCATACATTCCTGGAGCGCCACCGTCATCTTCCTTGATATTCAGCAATTTTTTCACAAATTCGTCTTCTTTTTCATCTGTTTTTTTTTCTGAAGACTCTTCATCCGTATTTGTAGTTTGGAGATCCAACTGTAATTCCGGCTCTTTCTCTATTTCATTCTGCTCGGAACAGGTTTTTTCCTCGGTAATTTCTCTGGTAATACAATCAACCTGACAGGAGTTTTGCACCTCCTGAATTTTTTGGTCGGCGTTGACTAAAATATCGTTTTTCACTTCATCTATGGCCTTACGCATATGGTTCGAAATGTCGTCGCATATTTTGTTGTAATGTTGCTTTATTTCATCAAGAATCTTGTTTTTAAGATTTAGATTTTGATCAATATTTTCCGACAGTATTTTTTTGATTTTGAAGGCTTCGTTCAGCTGGTCTTTGATTTTTTCCGACAATTTTGTCGCCTGGTAAATGCTGTCCCTTATGCCTCCGATCATCAGATCTTTATTTTCATTCATTTCTTTCATGGTGTTTTCGCGATTTTGGTTTATTTCGTCCATGATTTGGTTTTTGGTGTTTAAGACTTCATCGATGCTTTCCTTTATGCTCTCGGTGATTTTGTCCTTAAGATCCCTCGATTGATCAATTTCTTGTTGGCTGCCTGTAACAATCGATTGCATCATATTATCCATAACTTCTTTGACGCCGGCTTTGGCCTTGTCGATTACTTCTTTCCTTATTTCGTCAGCGCATATTTTGCTTTCGACAATCGCGGAGGAAATGATTTCTTCCGCTTTCAGCTGCGATTTTTTACGGGCCTGATTCAGCTCTTCTTTTATCAGCTGTTCGGATTCCTTTTTCGCGTGTCTTCCAGCAGATCTTATAATGTTTTTCTTGATTTCGTTGGCTTCAGCCTTAGATTTATCGATCGCTTCCTCAATGATTTTCTTAGAAATTTTGTCGGCCTCTTCTTTTGCCTGTTTTTCAGCATTCATCAAGGAATTCTGCCTTATGAGTGTTGCCTCTTTCTCGGCTTCTTTCTTGGCTTCTTCCTTGATTTTGTCCTTAATCTCCTCCGCTTCCTTGATCGCATCAGCCTTGGCTTCTTCGATTAACTTTGTTCTCGTGTTTTGTGCTTCAGAAATTGATCCTTGAATGATTTTTTTGTGTATTTCTCCGGCATCTTTTGCGGCCCTGTCTTCGTATTCTTTAAGAATTTTCGCTTTCATCACCTCACTTTCGGCCAATGCTGAAACTTTGGCATCTTCGATGATTTTCTCTCGAAGTTTGTCCGCTTCTTGCTGTACCTTCGATTCGGCGTCTTTGAGAATGTTTTTGAATTTCTTTTCCGCCTGTTCTGAGAAAGTTTCAATTACTTCCTTTTTTCCTTCCTCAATAATTTTTTCCTGTTCCTGGGTTAAATCTTCTTTTTCAAAGACTTCCTCGGAAATTGAGTCTATATCTATGAAATCATTTTCGTCGTCGATAACATCTCCGACGCTTTTAGCAACTAAATCATCGGAAACATTGTCGGACGAAAGTGATAACGTATAATCATCTTGCTCTTCTTCTTTTTGGATTTCTTCCTGAACGGCTTTCTCAATGTTTTGCGACACTTCGCGGTGAGTGAGTCTTTTTTCGATTTCTTCTGCGCTTATTTTTCCGTTTACCATATCGCTCAAAGCTTGCCGCCTTTCAGCGCGAGAGGCTGCCGCGGCTTCTTTTTGACGCGTTTCATCTTGCGTAGAAATTTTAATAGATTTCTCTTCTTGGATTTCTTCAGTTTTCTTTTCGATATTTTCTAAAACTTTAATATTTTTCAATTTTTCTTCCACCGTTTCACGGAGATCTTCCTTTTCTGTTTCGTTGCTTGGTCGTTCGACATTTACCTCTATAACCGCTATTTTGGAACCTTGTGGGACGGTGTCTCCTTCTTTTGCGATTATTTTGGAAAGGAAGCAGTCATATCCTGATGTTATACCACACGCTATCGTTGAAGTTTCAGCATCTGCAATGACTTCACCGTTGGAAATCTTATCGCCGACCTTCTTGTACCACGTTGAAATTAAAACATTTTCCCCGCTTTCATCGAAATTTGGGACTATAACATCTATATACATATCTAACCATCCTACTAATCTGTTAGTAGTTAAGCATATAAAACTTTCTTTTCCGTTAATTTTTGAAGAAATTTATAAAAACCAAACGGAAATTCCAAAAATTATTCGATAAATGACGATTAAGGTGAAAGAATGTTTCTTTAAAAATTTGCTCACGGCAAAAACAGAAATCATTCCGAAGATAAATGCGGAAACAACGCCCGACATTGCCTCAACACATGAAAATCCGAAAGAGTTTTTTGTAAATATTTTTATCAATTTCAAAAAACAGACACCTGCGATTGGGAAAATTGAGAGAATCATCGAAAATTTAAAACTTTTGCGACGATCGTATCCTAAATAGCGGCACATCGATAAACAGATTCCGAGCCGACTAACTCCCGGGAAAAATGCCAGCATTTGCGTAATTCCGACTTTCATTCCGTCTTTTAAGGAAAATTCCTTTTTATTCGTAGGGTTTCTGTCGCACAGGTATAATATTATTCCGAATCCTATCAGATTCGCAGCCGCCAGTTTTGCAGATGTAACTTTGACTCCTAAAAATTCCAAAATTCCTAAAAAAACAACCAGCGGAAGGTTAGCCAGCAAAATTATCAGAAAGAAATCGCGATTTTTCGATTTTTTGTTGCATACAAAATTCAAACCTCCGACAAAGATCTTCCAAAAATCTCGATAAAAATACATAACCAAAGCAAGTAACGTTCCGAGATTCAGCAAAATATTGAAATCTCTTCCGAAATGATGCAGCGAAAATATTTTTTGGTATAATGCCGTGTGAGCCGTCGAGCTTACAGGGAGGAATTCCGTAATTCCCTGAACAGCTCCTAAAATGACCGAATCCAGTAAGTTCATTTATTTTCTCAAATACCCTCTGCGAAAATCGCGACCCGATATCGGCTTTTTACCTTCCGGCTGAACAACCTTTGCAATCCATTTTCCGTCCGAAGATTCGAAAACCAAATTATCTTCGCAATCTTCTTTATCTTTTACCAACGAAGCATCTAAAACTTTCAGACGCTTTCCGTTCAATTCTGTCCAGGCACCCGGAATCGGCGCAAACGCTTTTACTTTTCTTACAATCGTGACTGCACTGTCAGACAAATCAAATTTCGCTACTTTTTTGTCAATTTTATGAGCGTAACAAGCTCCTTCTTCTGGCTGTCTGGCTGCTTTTTTCAGAAATTGGTCTAAATTCAGTAAAGTTTCCTCAATCATTTTTGCGCCCATTTCAGCCAAAATTTCTGAAAGTTGACCGGAATTCATTTCGTCGTCGATTTCAACGGATTTCATGGAGATCACGTCGCCCGTGTCCAATCCGTCATCCATTTTCATAATTGAAATTCCGGTTTCTTCATCTCCTGACAGAATCGCGCGCTGAATTGGAGCCGCACCGCGCCATCTCGGAAGCAGCGACGCGTGAATGTTCACAAACGGAGCCAGATCCAGCAAAGATTGCGGAATTATCAGCCCGTAGGCCGATACCAGCGCGACATCTGCTTTGAGATTCGCAAAAATCTTCACTTGTTCTTCATCTCGAAAAGTTTTCGGAGTAAATACGGGAATATTTTTCGACTCCGCAAATTCATGGACGATGGTTTTCGTCAGCTTGTAATGTCGCCCCGTCGGCTTTGGCTCTCGAGTGTAAACCGCGACGATGTTAAATCCTTCAACATATAATTTTTTCAGAGACGCCAACGAAAATTCCGTCGATCCCATGAAAACTAAACGACTATTCTTCATCTTCCACAGTATCTTCTTCTGCTTCCTTTTGTAATTTTCTGAATTTAGAAAGGAATCTGCTTTTTTTCAAACGACTCAGATGATCAATGTACAATTTCCCGCTGAGATGATCGATTTCATGCTGCAAACAGCAAGCCAAAAACTCTTCGCCTTCGATCGTTTGCTTTTCGAAATTCTCATCGAAATATTCAACCCGAACTTTTTCATGCCGACTTACTGTATCTCTGAGTCCGGGAAGAGATAAACATCCTTCTTTCGAATCAATCATTTCCTCTGAAGTCCACACTATTTTTGGATTAATCATTTTGTACAATGTCGCCGGCTCTTCCCGAATATCTATTACGACCAACTTTTTTAGAATCCCAACTTGCGGCGCAGCCAATCCTGCCCCATTCCATTCATAAAGCTTTTTGCTCATCTCCTCGAGGATAGGAATAACACTTACATCTCCCATCTCAACATCGGCGCATTTTTTCGCCAAAACTGGATCAGGATAAATTTTTAATTCCATAGTAACTCTCCTAAACTGCCTCCAATATAAACTATCTCTTCTTAATAAAGCAATAGAAGGGGACACTCACCAGGAAGATAAGGAAGCAAAGATAGATCAATTCCTTTTCAGCTCCGACTATCGCAACAAAGCTGTAAAGAAATGCGACCAACCCGATTATCGGCATGAAAAACTTCTCTGCGCTCGATAATTCGTTTTTCTTCATTACCGCAAGATATCCGTAGGCGATAACCGAGTAAAAATACGGCAACAGCATCGCCAACACCGCGACGTTAATGAATAAACGCAGATTTTTAACCAGTGATTCCTGACAAGTCAAAATGAACACTATCGACATTAAAACGCTTCCGATTACCACGCCTCGTGGGACGCCGTTTTTATTTGTTTTCAAAAACATCGACGGAAACAATCCTTCTTTCGCTGCGGCGTACGGCACTTGTCCCTGAATCAGAATCCATCCGTTCAGAGATCCCACCAGCCCGATAATTCCCGTGATTATCATGAACAAATATCCCGGATTTCCGAAAATTTTGTTCGCTGAATCAACATACGGAGCCGCTGATTTTACCAACTCAGCCTGTGGCAAAACTCCCGTAATAACAATTGCTCCTAAAATATAAACTGCTGCCGTGATCAGCACTCCGGCAATTGTCGCTAACGGAATGGTTTTCTGTGGATTTTCCACTTCTTCCGACGGAATGGTTGCCGACTCTAGTCCGATAAATGCCCAAAGCAGCACTGGAGCCATACTTCCCAACGACGACCAATCGCATTTATCGAAGGTGAAGACTCTCGAAAAATCTGCGTAGAAAATTCCGACAAAAGCAATCAGTACCAGAGGGACAACCTTGATTAAAAACACGATAATTCCTACAAAGGTCGTTTCTTTCAGTCCTCGAATGTTGAAATATGTGAAAAGCCAAATCGTGCTCAACCCGAAAATCATCGAGTAGGTCGTATTACCCACAAATTCCGGAGCAAAAACATATACGTATTGTAAAGTTCCGAGCAAAAGTGAAACACTTCCGCACCAAGAGCTAATCCAGTAACCCCATGCCATTTGAAATCCGACAAAATCTCCGAAGACGTGCTTAACATAGGTGTAAGGTCCGCCGGAATTCGGGATCCAAATTGCTAATTTTGAAAAAACCAAAGCCAGAGCTAAAGCGCCGATCGTAGTTAAAATCCAGCCGATCAAGGACATTTGCCCGTAAGGAGCTAACAGCGCAGGGGCTACCAAAATCCCCGACCCGATCATATTTCCGGATACCAGAGCAGTTGCCCGAAACGGTCCGATTTTAAATTTGTCCATATCTTTATCCAATACACTCAATTATGAGACATCAACTCGCAATTTAATCACGAGAAACTAATTAAATCAAGGAATCTTCGTTTTGTTAACTAAATTTCAACTTGTGCCCTCTATAATGACCATAAAGTTAGTATGGATGTCAGAGATGAAAAAAGTATTCTGCCTGTTGTTTAGTGTTATGTTTTTATCGGGTGCTTTCGCGAAAGATCAGGAGGTGGTTCCTACCGAAGAAGAAATTATCGATAAAAAGGATTTGCCCGAATTTGTTGATATTCAATCAATCTGCGAGAATAAATATGTGCAAAATGAAGTGATACGGCTTCAATCTGAAGTTTTGAAATTGCTGAGGACGATTAATAATGAAAAGACCGACTCGGAAACAATCAGAGGAAATAAAAAAGACATAGATCAAGCCAAAAGAAGAATCGATTATTTGGTCTCTCTCGAATCGAATCTCCAAAAAGCGGATACTTTGGAAAGAGTGAAAAATATGCTGGGATTGAATTTTTCAGGAAAAGAAGAAGTTCAAAAGGCCTTGGATCTCATTAAGGCCGTTGAAAATGCTGATGTATTTGAAAAGATTCGCGCCATACCGCGTATTAACCAAAGTATTAATGGGGTCATAGATGAGTATGAAACTTTGGAAAAGATAGTGAAGGCAGCCGACTCCATTGAGAAAATCAAAGAAATTCCGGGTATTGATCCGAAATCACTGTCGCAAATTCAAGAATTAGAAGACCAAGTTATGGAAATTAAAAACTTGAATGATGTGAAAAATGTTGCGAATAACCCTATCGTGAACGGTGATTTCAAAAATCAAGTTGCAAATCTCATAAATTTGGAAACTAATTTCCGAAATGCGGATACCTTAGATAAATTGAAGAAGCTTCCGAATGTGAATAAGCAGATTATCGAGTATATCGATTCTCAAATTTCCGAAAATCAAGAGCTTAACAAGATGGTGGGTCAATTGCAAAAGGAAAATAACGAGTTAATTCATCGTTTGGAAGAGGTAACCACCGATAATGAAAAAGAAAGAAGATTTTCAACTAGATTAATCGGGGCTATTTTGAGAGCGTTAATCGGTTTTGATTATCGTAATGCCGTATATGATTTTGAAAAAAGTAAAGATCTCGGCATTAGCGAAAAATCTGCGCTTATCGCTGCTTCAAAAGATAAATTTTCATATTTTGGGGGAACAGAAAGAGATGTATATACGATTATCAATGGATTGCATTATATTCTAAAGACATTGGTTTCAAACAAAAATTGGATAAGACTGGCTGAGCCTATCAAAGATAAGTTGGAGAAAATAGGTATTCTTTGCAAGAAAAAACTCAATAACGATGCGGATATTATAAAACTGAATGTGGACTATGCCACAAATATTGTTTCGAATTTGCTGAAAGGAACAAAACGTCCTCCTCGTGATAATGTAAAAAATTTCGAATCGGTCGAAGAACAGAAGTTCGTGAAGAAATAATCGACTAAGGTTTTTTCGTTATTTCCTGTTTTTTGAGGGATTTTCACTCGCTGAAAATCCCTTTTCTAGATTGTGTCGTCACAAAAACTGAGTTATATTGAAATAGGGAAAGTGGTTGATGTATGAGCAAAAGGGAAGACAAAGATACACATAGGCAAGACATATCAGATGAATTCTATTGCCGGGAAGAAAAGGTAGAAGGGGAGGACAAGCTTGATCCTGTCGTCACGAGATATTTCCCCAAACAGCCAAGCATCTGATCTGAACAGAAGCAAGGAATGAAGACAGATTTTTGCAGTATCTGGTAGCGATTCCGCG
>CACWKL010000031.1 GCA_902761495.1 uncultured Pseudomonadota bacterium | reverse complement strand
CTAGATTTAATCATAGAGATGACAATTTCGCTACTTTTATTGCAAAATTGTTCTTTGCAATAAAGTAAAATCAAAAAAGATGATGGTCTAGAGCCATAATTTATTTTGGACAGTCGCCGATTAAATCGGGTTTAAAATACAGAGAGGACTTTCTCATGAGAAAGTCCCATCTTGCTTTTTAAAAGAGAGGAGAGCTATCAGGATTCCGACGATTTTCAGAATCTGTCTTATTGTTCTCGTATAAATAAATTCTCTTAATTCTCGGAGTTCTCGCTTTATAATCCTTTACCAATTTCAATTTCATGTAGAACGGGGAAATTTCGAGGTTTAAAGGTCTGCTGTCTCCAGTTTTTATTTCGGAGTTAACAGGTCCTTTGCTCGGAAAATAGATGTCGTTAACGATAATTGCATACTTGAAGTTTGGAAGTATATGTTCTTTTGCGTATATAATACTATCATTACTCCAATACTGAATTACATCTTTCAGAATAAGCAAATCTCCCTTGTATTTAGACAGATCTTTGACATCATCCACAGTGTCATAAGAGACATTAGTTCTCTCGTAGTGGAGTTTGTTATAAGCGATAACCGAATCAACAATGTCCAACCCCAGATACGTTGTATTTTTCGGAAGATTCAAACCTTTGAGTAATTCTCCATAGCCACATCCCATATCGACGATAGTGGAAATGTTATGCTCAGCAATGAAGTTTTGCAAATAATCTACAAACGGACGGTGTTCTTCAACCTGAGGAATCTCAGTACTAGATGCCCCTTCATCCTGTTTAATCGTATAAATTTTTGTAAACACTTCCTTATCTGTCTGTTCATATGCGCGGGCAGTTTCGCGATAATCTTGAAAGTGAGTGTTATACGCTACATACATGGCAACGCACGACGCTACTACAACAGCTCCTATCAATACTTGCTTTTTTGAACAACATTTGAGACAGACCGTCTTACTATCCTCTTTAGATTTCATAAACCCCCCCCTTTAAGTAAGCAAATTTGATTTTATTTTAATATATATATTTTTAAAATTCAATCTTGTCACCTGGCTTTATTTCAAGAAAATAAGGCGTATAGACACAACGATATCGACTGTTTGTTTCACGATTTGTGTACAATTTGCATAATTTTGGTTCAGTCTGCCAAACGAGACTATTTCTCATCCGAGCTTTTTTCTCTTAGCGATTTCAGTTTACGATGTAATGCAGACCTTTCCATTCCCACAAATTCTGCTGTCTTAGATATATTTCCAGAAAATCTTTCAACTTGAGCGTTTAGGTAATCTGTTTCGAAGGCATTCCGAGCTTCACGTAACGGCAATGCAATTAGTTTTGACACATCAAGAGATACAAATTTATCTCGGGTGCTGGCGGTAAGTTCTGCCGGCAGGTCTTTTTTTGTAATTTGGGTATTCTCCAGCGCGTTGATCAAAGAATTTTCTACGATACTTTTCACTTGGTAGATATTTCCCGGCCATTCATAAGTCTGAAGAATCGCACGGCATTCGTCGGTGAATGGCTTTGATTTTAATCCGAAAAAGCTGTCGGAATTGTCGACATAATAATCGATCAACGACAGAATATCTTCGCGTCGATTTTTCAGTTCGGGAATTTTTATATTTACAATATTTAGTCGATAAAACAAATTCTGATTAAAATCGGAAATGTCGAGATTCGAATTATGACTGCAGATAATTCTCGTATCTATGTAAACATTTCCTCTGTTTTCGATATAAATTCGTCCTTCCTGGATATATTGCAAAAGACGGCGCTGACAATCCCGGGATAATTCCGTAACATTATCCAGAAACAAGGTTCCGAAATTCGCTTTTTCGAGGTAACCCATGGTCTTATCTTTACCGAATAACTCTATTTCAATTTTATCCCTGGCGTCGGAAGAACAATTAAAATGAACAAACGGATAATCTTTCCGCGGAGATTGGCGGTGGATGTACAGAGCTATATTCTCTGCGCCCATTCCAGGATAGGTTTCGATGAATACTCGTCCGTTCGTTTGAGCAGCCTTATCCAGAACGGATTTGAGACCGAGCACAAACGGAGACTTGCCAACGCTGATAACTTCCAAATCCACCCTTTTGTTTCTCAATTTCAGATTTTCTTTGCGCAGACGGTACATCTCCATTGCCTGACTTGCCGTAAGCAGCAATCGATCGATTACAAAAGGTTTTTCAATGAAATCAAAAGCTCCGTTTTGGATGGCGTTGACTGCCACATCTATTGTTCCGTGTCCCGAAATTATTACCACGGGAATTCCAGTATATTGATTTTTTATCTTGTCGAGGATTTTTAACCCGGCGGATTCGTCATCGCCGATCCACAGATCTAAAAATATCAGATCAAATTCAGTTTTCTTCAAATTCGAAAAAGCTTCGGTTTCGTTGCTGACGGGGAAGGTCGCGTAGCCCTCATCTGAAAGGACGTCAGAGATCAATGTCCTAACCTCGGCATCATCGTCTATGATTAAAATATTATTTTTCATTTTCGACCTCTATTTTTCTTTGTTCGGATTCCGTGAAAACTGGAAGAATTATTGTTATTCTTGCGCCTGCATCGTGAGAACTTTGTCCGAAAATCAAAGATCCCTTGTGATCTTGAATGATCTTTTTTACGATTGCCAATCCCAAACCTGTTCCCTTTGGAAGTAATGTAAAATACGGTGTCGCCAGCGAATCCATTCTGTCTTGCGGAAGTCCTGGACCATTGTCTTCAACATCCAGACGTACGGTGTTATCTTCCTTTCGCAGCTGGATCCAAACACCTTTACTTCTGCGACTTACCGTTGAGAGAGCATTTAACGCATTCTTTACGATATTAACAATGCATTGATGTAATAACCGATCATCTCCATTTACAAAATATGTCTCGTTATCTTTTTCTTTGCTGAAGTGGATTTTTACCTTATTTGCAGTTTCATTCATGAGGAAAATGGCTTGTTTGCAGACCTCTTCAAAATTGGTTTTCTTTAATTTCGGTTCCGGAAGTCTCGCGAAGAAGCTGAACTCATCTATCAATCTTTTAATATCGCCTACTTGCTTCACTATGACCTCAATCAACCGGGTGAAAGTATCTGGATCATCCGAAATTTGAGAAATATATTTTCGCTGCAAACGTTGAGCCGACAGTTGAATTGGAGTAAGCGGATTTTTAATTTCGTGAGCAACTCGCCGTGCGACCTCTGACCAAGCCGCCTTATGCTGAGCAACCATCATATTTGTGAGATCATCGAAGGTTACAACATAGCGATTGTAATCTTCCGCTACGATATTTACGATTTTTATGGAGAACAGGAAAGTCTTATTATCTCTCCGGTAGTTGATTTCCTTCGATATAAACGAATTTTGCTCATTTATTTCTTTAATCATATCCTGCAATTCCGGCAGAACATTGAGAATATTCTCACCGAAAATAAATCTCTTGCCGAGCAACTTTTCTGCTTTGCTGTTCCAGATGTAAACGCATAAATTATCGAGTCCGATAACTCCTGACGAAATTCCCGACAGCACATTCGTGATGAACTTAACTTTTTCGTCAAGTTCCTTATTGATTGCTATGAGTTCACTTTGTTGGCGATGAACTTTCGATATCATTTGGTTGAATGTCCTTGTAAGATTCGAGATCTCTCCTTTGTCGGAATGCGGTTCATTTACTCGGGCCGTGAAATCTCCCTTCATTACCGTTTCGGAGACATCGATTAAGTTACTGATACATTTTATAAATTTCCAAGAATATATAAGAGATAGAAGTATTGAAATCACAAGTATGAGCAAACCGATGATGAAAAACATCACAGTAAAAGCTCTCTCCAAAGAACTCCGATTGTTCAGCAATTTGTAATAATCCTCAAAAGCTTTGCGAGCATTGTCTGCGTGTTCGATTATTTGCGGATTAATTTTTTTCTCAGTGATTAAATATATATATTTGTTTGGATTTTTTATAAGACGAAAACATGCGGCACATATGAGAGTTTCCTTATCTATCCCACTGATATTCAAGAGTTTTCCGTTTCGTTGCTGAAGGTCTGCGATTTCTTTCAGTTGTTGCATGTCTTCGTCTTTTATATTTAGGAAATGCAACGAGACACTATACTTAGTGTGCGCGATGATTTTTTCCTCGGTTACGAGGATTGCCCCACTTATGTCTTTCAATCTGCAAACGTCATCTAACATGCCTCCCAAAGCTCGTTCAAATTTATTATCCTCGCTTTCCAAACTTTCAGGAATATCTGAACTATTCAGCTGACCTTCGATTGCACGCGATATAGTTACGCAATCTCCCAGAGCAGATTTGCGGGTCTCTTCCAGATAGGAATTTGCGACATTTAGTGAGTTTCTGAGAGCGGTTTGATTTCTTTTATTGAACCATGATTCCAGACCATTGTGAAAAAACAGTGAAGTAAAAATGCACATCAAGATTGATGGTAAAATAGAAATAAAAGAGAAAATCGAAATCAATTTTAGGGTAAATCGGGAACTTCTTTTATGACGATTGCCCCAAATGAAAGTAATTTTGTTCCAAGCTAAAAATAAAAATACGGCTATAAAAGCTAAATCGAAATATAAAATCGAGACCACCTTGCGGGGATTTTCGTTAAATAACTCGATGTTGTAAAACAGGCAATAAGTGCCAACACAAGATACTATAGATAAAAAAAAGAAAAGATAAGTCAGAACTTCTCTTTTATAGGATTTTCTCAGAAAAAACCAAAACCTTCGTAAAGCAAAACTAATATTCATCTTCCAAGTCTAGAGTAAGTAGTTTTTTATGTAAAGTATTTCTGTTTATACCAAGTATGCGGGCAGCCTTCACTTTATTGCCTCCCGCATGGCGCATAGTTACGTTTATCAGACCTTTCTCAATTTCTTTCATTATGATGTCATAAAGTCCCGTTGGAACAGTGACTTCACTATGCATTTCGAAATATTTTTCAATCCGAGCTTCCATTGCTTCGGACAAACTACCGAAGCCGAAAACGCTTGCTTCTTCCAAACTTTTCATCTTTTTTCTTCCATGTAAGCTACATATTAGCGTTAAATTTGATTTTATGGAAGTCATTTCAGAAGTGATTTTCGTAAAAAAACCTAACTACTTTTTCTATCGACTCTATGTTATCTAAATGATTTATTTGTTCTCGGAAGCTCGAAGCTCCGCTCATACCGTTGCTATACCAGCAAAAATGTTTTCGAAAAATCCGCAGTCCATGCTCTGTTCCATAAAAATCCAAAGTATTCCTGAAGTGCTGCATTACAATTTCGTATTGTTTCTCCAAGGAGGGAGAGGGGACGTATATTCCGTGATTGATTTTTTGCAAAATTTGGTTAAGGAGCCACGGCTTTCCCAGTGCAGCTCTTCCTATCATCACTCCGCATGCGTGGGATTGTTTTAAAGCCTCTTTTACGTAGTTGCAGTTTTTTATGTCGCCATTGACGAGGTAAGGTATTTTTATGATGTTTTTCAAATCCGAAATTTCTTCCCAGTTTGCGGTTCCGCTGTACATTTGAGAGCGTGTCCGGCAATGAACTGTCAGCATTCGGATTCCTGATTCTTCGAATTGTTTGGCCAAACTACGAAAATTCTTCGATTCGTTATCCCATCCCAATCTCATTTTCAGAGTAACTGGAATTTTCACCGAATCTACGACCGTTTCAGCTATTTTTACCGCCAATTTTTCATCCTTAAGTAATGCCGAGCCGGAATTATTATTTACGATTTTTTTTGCCGGGCATCCCATATTGATATCGACAATATCAGCACCATTGTCTTCATTGATTTTTGCGGATTCAGCCATTCGTTGAGGATCTGATCCCATTATTTGGACGATTTTGATATCTCCTCCGCCCGTGAGCCTTCGATAAGTTTTTACACTGTTTCTGACCAAAGCTTCGCTGGAAATCATTTCCGAAACTACGGCTGTCGCTCCAAATTTGCTTACCATTTCGCGAAAGGGAGCGTCTGTTACTCCTGCCATTGGAGCTAAAAATACGGGAATTTTTTTATCTAACAATGATTTTAACTTCATTCGTTTTCTCAAATAACTGATTAGAATTCAACACGTACGTCATATACCGGATGAGTGAATAAATTGATTGAAGGAGAGGAGGCAAATAACCAATTGTTGAAAATTATTTCTCCCTCTTCCTGAATTTTTATGTAGGCATAAACTTCGTCCATATCATCAGGATTATTTACGAAAGCTTTTTCCAGACCAATTGTTATAGTGCCGAAACGAACAGACTGTCCTGTGCCCATTCTGGCCCTAAAAACTTTACCGCTGATTTTATCTAAAATCTGAATATTTACACTATCAGATTTCAAAGGAAAGGATTCCCAGATCGACGAATCCGTATCAGGAATAACACTTGTCAGCACATCCTTCATCTTCTTTCGAACATTTTGGTGAGATTTAGGATCTCCGGCGAAAACAGAAGTCGCAAAAAGAACGAGAAGGAGGCTACTCTTCAGTTTCATTTAAGCTAACATTCTCTTCCGATTCGAGATCTTCGTCGGTATCAAGCAACTCAACATCATCGATTACGCTATCAACTTCTTTGTCTTGATCTAACTTGGACTTTCTTTTTATCAGATATTCGGGGTCAAATTCTTCTCCGCAATCCGGACAAAAGATAGGGGATTTATTAAAATCATAGAAGCGAGTAGCACAGCATAAACAAACTCTTTTGATACCCCAATTCTCTTTATTCATGACCAAATTCCTTTTTAATAAATCCTAACCCTGCTAATATAAACCGAGCTATTTTCTAAAGTCAAATAAATATAACAATAATGTTTATCCGATTTGTTAATCAAATTCTTTTGTTGGATTTTCAAAAAAAGAGTGCCATTGAGCATTATTTAATGTCTGCAAAAATGCTTCGTGAGCTTGGATTTCTTCTTTGGTTGGAAGAAATTTTCGAGCTTCATGAAATTCGTACGACGAGGTTTTTCGGATCGGATCGCTGAGTTCACTTTTACTTTCGAATAACAGACTACTTTGTCGTCCTCCCAACAAATTCAAATACACTTCCGCCAGAAGATAACAGTCGACCAACGCTCCGTGTGTAACACGAATAGAGGTATCTATCTCAAATTTGCGACACAGCGCATCCAGATTAACTGCCGAGCCCGGGAATTTTATCTTTGCGAGTGTAAGAGTATCAACTGCGTTGTCCAATTTGAAGAGAGGTTTTTTGATCCTTTTGAGCTCGCTGTTCAAAAAATCGATATCGAATTTCGCATTGTGTATAACTAAAGTGCTGTCTTTCACGAAATCCAAAAATTCATCGGCAATATCTTCAAAAAGAGGTTTATCCTTAAGAAATTCATTTGTAATTCCTGTGATTCTCAAAGCTTCGTCATTCATGAGTCTTTGGGGATTAATATAAGTTTGGTAAACCTTTCCCGTTTGTATATAATTGATCAATTCAACGCAAGCTATATCTACTATGCGATCTCCATTTTCGGGATTTAACCCTGTTGTTTCGGTATCGAGCACAATTTCTCGAACATTTTTTGAAATAGTCATAATTTGTAAACTTTTTTATGCGAACATGATTGTAACATTTTTAGGAGAATATTTAAGTGGCGGATTCTATAAAAATACTTGTATTAGATGATGAAGAAGATACGAAAGATCTTTTTCAACAGGAATTTCGTCATCAAATAGAGAGAAGAGACTATTCCTTTTACTTTTCCGTGTCCTCTGACGAAGTATCAAACATGTTGGAGAAAGAGAGTTTTGATATATTTATTACCGATATCAATATTGCAGGATTTAATGGAATAAATTTTATCAGTCAGCTTAAAACCGCCTATCCATTGATGAAGACCATCGTTACATCTGCTTACGGAGATATGAATACACTGCGCGCCGTTATGCGAAGTGGTGCGCACGATTTCGTTATTAAACCGATTGATTTTCAGGATTTAGTTCTCACTATTAAAAATACGGTAAACACAGTATTGGAGCTGAAAAGAGCGGCAGTTACAGCCAAAAAACTCAGTGCAATTTCCGATGAATTGACTCTTTCCGCTAAATTGCAGAAGAGCATTCTGCCCGGCAACAGTTTAAAGCGGGACGATGTCGATGTTTGGGCGGATTCAATTCCGGCCGCTGAAGTGGGGGGAGATTTTTACGATTTTTTCTGGTTGGATGATACAAAGGTTGGGATAGTTATGGCTGATGTGTCGGGAAAAAATGTTACGGCTGCAATGTTCTCTATTATTGCAAAGACTTTGATAAAATCTTTTTCAAAAATTTATAAATCTCCGGCGGAGTGTTTTAAAGAGGTAAACAAAACTCTTTGCGAAGAGAATGTAACTACAATGTTTGTTACGGCGATGTATGGGATCTTTGATACGGAAACTCACGAGTTGACCTATACAAATGCGGGACATCTTCCGATAGCGGTTGTTCATCCGAGTAAGGAGCCTTCATTTTTGGAATGCGACTCGGGTATAGCCCTTGGTATCATGGAAGATGTTACATTTCAAGATAACAAATATATTCTTTCACCTGGCGAGATAATCATGATGTACACTGACGGAGTAACTGAAGCCGCAAACAACAGTGGCGAGGAATTTGATTTTTCAAGGCTCATCGACGTCCTGAAACAACATTCAATTACCACTCCGAAATTATTGGTGAATGATTTGATTGTCGCGGTAAAGAGTTTTGTTAGCGGAGCTCCGCAGTCAGATGATATTACGACTTTATGTTTAAAATATAAACCGAGGATAGTGCGCAATGTTACTTAATGTTAAAAACGATATCCGAGAGATAGACAGAGTATTCACTTGTATCAAAGAGTTTTGCAGTACTAACGGCATAAGTGAGAAGAAATGTTTTGATATACTTATGATTATAGATGAATTAGCGACCAACATAATAAGTTATGCTTTCGATGACGGACAAGAGCATACCTTTACAGTTATGGTAGAGAAAGAAAAAGATATGGTTCATGTGCGACTGTCGGATGCGGGCATTCCGTTCGATCCGCTGAATAGGATAGAACCTGATACAGATGCTTCCTTAGAAAGTCGCAAAGTCGGTGGTTTGGGAATTTTCTTTGCGAAGCAGTTATCACAGTTTATTAGTTATGAGAGAGTGGGAAATAAAAATCAGTTGGATATATTAGTTAGTTTGAAAGAAGAGGAATGAAATGGAAATTACAGTAAAAAAAGACTCAGGTATTACCGTTGTATGTCCGAATGGAAGGATAGATACTTCGACTGCCAAAAATTTTGAAGAAGGCATCATGAAGTTAATTCCCGACAATCAACAAATAATTATTTCATTTTCGGACACGAGTTATATTTCGAGTGCCGGATTGAGAGTTATTCTTGTCGCGGGAAAGAAGATTGCATCGATGAATGGGCAATTGGCTCTCGCAGATATGTCGGACAAGATTTACGAAGTTTTTAAAATGAGCGGATTCGATAAAATCTTGAAAATATATCCTACATTTGAGGATGCGAAGAGTTCTTTTGGTAAGTAACGGAGATCTCACGTTCACGTGGAAAGGTTAACGCTTTATTAACCTTGTTTGTGTACAATTTCCGTGATGCGTCGATATGGGTGAGTTATATGCAAAATACATTGGTTGCGATTTTTTTGATTTTCTTCTGTTTTGGTTGTTATTGTGATCGGGATCAGCTCGCAGATGCAACCCTGCAAGGATTAGTAAATCAACTGAAAGGTGGGAATTTTAATACTAACGAATTCGTTGGCTCTATCGCGAATGATTTAACAAGGAAAAATAATTCTTTGCAAGACAAAGATTTTGACATTGGTGAATTTTTGGGTTCAAAACAAAGTAAAATTCGGAATAATTCCTTGCGATTCAATCAGGTCGTGAATCAGGTTAGGCAGCCTATAAAATTTCTGAAAAGAGAGGAGGTTTTTCCAAAGGAAGAAGTAAAGAAGGTCGAAATAAGTCCTGATGGACAGAGGATAGTTTGTCTCGTTAGGCAGGGGAAAAATCAATATATAAAAAATATTACCAATGCAAATTCCTCCGTTGTACAAATAGTTAAGGAGAAATATCCAATTAATAATTTCGTGCTTTTTGGAAAAAATATTGTCTATACCTATTATGATGGAAACAATGTTCTTAAAGTTAAGGCACAATATTCTCTCACTACGACACGATTATTAAATCTGCCGAGTAATTTAAAATCGGTTCGTTTTTTCAAAAATAATTCGTTGTGCATGGCTGAATGTTATGACGGAGAAGAGTACACCCTATACAGCATAAGGTACGATAAGAAAACGAACAAATTCTTATGTAAGAGAGAGAAACGTTTATTGAGACCAACTCAATCTTTGTTTAACAGTAAGTTGAACCCGGTTCTTACGATAAAAAACGAAAACGGTTTAACGAATGTTTACGCAAATCTAGGCAAGCCAGTAAAAAGAAGTGATGACGCTATTGGTTTGAGTAGCGATGATTTTGTTGAGAGAGAAGAAGATGAATTACCTAATTCTGAAGACTTAGAAGAATCCGAAGATGCTGAAGATTTCGATAACTTAATGATGGTGGGACAAATACAGAATCCTGATTCAGAAAAATATTTTTCGGTAGATAACAATAATAATTGGTACACGGCTACATTAAAGAAGGCAGGGAATATTCTTGTGATTAATAGAAAAAAAATATCACAGGGGGCTGAATTAAATATAAGTACGAGTGAGATATTTAGTTTGAAAAATGTTTCAAGTTTTTCTCGGGTCAAGATTAATTTGGATCAAAACGGTGTGCCTTCTTTTGTTAGTATAAGTGACAAAAAATATAAGCATTTTTCTTGGGATGGAGGTATTAAGACGCATCTTAATGTAATAAATAATAAGTTCAATTATGCTTCTTGGTATCGGGTTAATACATCATCGGATGGAAAGATTTGGCTTATTTGCGTGATGAGTGACAGGCTTGAGAGCCAGTTTTTCACTTATAATACGATAAATCGTAATTTTACATTTATTCCGATAAATTCGAATAATAACAGAGCCTATACCGTTAATAATTACAATATCAATAAATTAAATTTGAGATCTATGTCAAGTCATTATCTTAGTAAAGGATACGTGCATGTATTCTTTGTACGAGGAGTTAAAAGTACAATTAATTCTCCGCTGATTGTTATGACAAATTCCTCAGAACAATATGATTGGAAGTACATGCCGACAGTTCAAATTTTAGCTAATCGAGGATTTAATGTGCTTTGTTTGAATTACAGAAAATCGGAAGAAGATTTTACAAAAGCTCTTCAAGAGGTGATAAATTCAGATATAGGACAAAAAAATGAATCGCAAGAAGATGAGGGGGATGATGAAGAGAATGACGGCGAAAAGGTTAAAAGGGAGGAATTGTCTTCTGATGAGTTAAAGGAATCGGAACGTATTATCAATGCATCTGTTACCAAAGCCGTTGCAGATATTAAAGAAGCGATTAATTGGGCGCTAAAAAACAGGATGGTTAAATACGGGAACATTATTTTGTTTGCAGAAAATCACAGTATAATTCCTGCTATGCGGCTTTTTTTGAAAAATCAGGCAAGTTTTGCCGGATTTATTGCAATTGATCCGAGTGAAGATGATATAAGTTTGGTTAGTACTTTTGATTATGGCGAAAATTTAAAGCCAACAACGATTTTGGGCAATTTTGAAAATTCTGAATCCATTAATGCATTTCTGGGTAAAGTACCTGATACCGACGAATTCAACGTCTCTGTTATTAGTTTCAAGAATTTGATAGATCAAAAATTGGCTACGGGAGTTGTTGAAACTTTTTTGCATAAGATTTTTTCGGATAAGAAAATAGAGTCAATTTCGCAGAAAGATATTAACTCTCTATCCTTTATCAAAGGTGAGGTCGATGTTTCAGAGTACTCAGATGATTCGAACGATTCAGTGATATCGAATTGGAGATGAGGAGATCGATCGTTATCTGTCCACGTTCACCAAAAAGTGAGACAAAAGAGACGAAGTGAACTAGAGAGAGAAAACAAGAGAAATAGCAGAACAGAGCAAGAGAAAAAGAGTAGTC
>CACWKL010000030.1 GCA_902761495.1 uncultured Pseudomonadota bacterium | reverse complement strand
TATATAAAGGAGCAAGGGAAAGAATACAAATCACTTCATAAAGATTATCAACTTTGTATGTTCTGAATACCCTGCTGCTTGTGGCGGGGATCCTTTATTTAGGGAAAGAATACAAATCACTTCATAAAGATTATCAACTTTGTATGTTCTGAATACCCTGCTGCTTGCGGCGGGGATCCTTTATTTACCGAAAGCATCGGAATTAAAACCTTCATTAGAAGGTATTTCCGATGTTATCGGTCGAAGAATGCAGAAAACGTTTAGAAGAATTTGGTGACGAATTCACCGACCAAGAAATTGAAGAAAAAAGAGATTTTCTAATGGGGCTTATAAATGAACTCTTGGAGATATTTAAAATGTAGCAGTGTTGTAATTTACTGCAGAGTGTCAAGTCAAAAGCAGGTAAGAGAAGGAAACGGTTTAGACAGCCAAGAAGCGAAATGTAGAACATGGTGCAAATCCAGAAATTTAAATGTGCTCCGAGTTGTTAGAGAAGAAGGAATATCTGGCGGGGAAAAAAATCGACCAGCATTAATGAGGATGTTTTCTTTTTTGGAGGAAATTTCCAAAAAAGGCGTTAGGTGTATTGTTTTGGTAGAAGACCTCAATAGATGGTCTCGAGAAACTGTCAATCATTTTATGTTGAAACAGACCATAACCTCTCTAGGACATTCTTTGCAATCAGTAAATATGTCGCTTGATGATACGGATGAAAGCAAACTGATGGAAACTTTATCGGCGTCTGTAAGCCGGTATGAACGAAAAAAGAACTAAAAGCTGCATGCTTGAGCAAGCAAAGCAAGGTTTTTGGATTATGACTCCGCCTACCGGTTACAAAACTAAAAGAGTCGGAGGTAAAATACATTGTTGCAGAGACGAACCGACGGCAACTTACATACAAAACGCATTAGAAGGTTTCGCTGATAATCGATTTTTAAATCAAAAGGATGTGTATAATTATCTCAAGCGCTATAAGTTAATAGGGTATCATGGGAAGCCCGTTAGTGTTACGTTGGGATTTGTTAAAAATATGCTTACTAACGAAAAATATACAGGATATTTCCCTTATGAAAATTGGGATGTCCCGTATCAAAAATGGGCGATGGATGAAATAATCAGTCGAGAAATTTTTCAAAAAATTCAGGACAAGTTAAAAGGCAAGAAGAGCGTGTTAAAACCGAGAAAATATAATATGGACGATGAAGATTTTCCTTTTCGTCGCTGGCTTAGGTGCGATGCTTGCGGACGTAATTTAACGGGGAGTAACTCAAAAAATAGATCAGGAAAAAGATATTCATATTATCACTGTCATAACAAAGAATGTTCTAACTATGGAAAAAGCATACGTCAACATGATTTACATACTGATTTTGAACGCTTGCTAAACAGTATTACGCCTCCTTCAGGACTCGTGAATTTGGCTAACGCGATTATTCAAAACAAGATTAATTCAGAATCCAAACAGTGGAAAGAAGATATGAAGTCAAGGCAGGAAGACATAAAAAAGAAGCAGGCAGAAAAGCAAAAATGCTTTAATCTACTTTTAAACAGTAGCGACGAGCCAGAAATAACAAAAATGTGCAAATCAAAAATTGTTGAATTGGATGCCGAGATTAGCCGGTTATCTGATGCGAAAGAAAAAAAAGAAATTTCGTTTACTGAGTCCACTGCGAAAAAACTTGAAAGAACTTTGGAATTTGTGAGAAATCCCACCTTGATTTGGAAGGTCGGAAACTATAAACAAAGGAGGGCGGTTCTAAACTTGTGTTTTTCTGAGCCAATTTCCTACGACAAAGATAAAAAGTTTGGAACACCTAAACTCTCCTCAATTTTCAAGGTTTTTAACAGTTTTTCAATCGAAAATACAGAATGGTGGGCCCGGTAAGATTCGAACTTACGACTACCCCGTTATGAGCGGGGGGCTCTAACCGCTGAACTACAGGCCCACTGCTAATAAAATACTACGACAGCGCAAAAAGTCAATCGAGAAAATGGGTTGATTGAATACGAAATAGGGGAGGGAGATATTGTTGTTCAGATAGATCAGGTGTGTGCAGTTTATAAAAAAACAGCTCCCCACTGTTTTTCAATGGAGGGCTGTTTTCAACAAACGTTTCACTAACTATCATTGCTTGATGAATAAGCACTCTAGTCGCTATCGCTATCGCTATCATCATCACCGGGGTGGTGAGCGTCGTAAATCTCTTTTAAGCGTTGATTTAAAGCTTCACGATCAGCGCCTTTATTTATAATATTATTAGACTTTTTGTTATTGCTTTTACTCTGATTTACATCGTTTTGAGCATTAGCATTATTCAGAGAGTCATCTTGACTGGTACCGCCTTTATTCCACTTTTTAGTCCATCCCATAGAAGGCGGAGTAGGTGCTTGGGGAATTTTAGGTTTCTGATTTACATCGTTTTGAGCACTAGCATTATTCAGAGAGTCATCTTGACTGGTAATGCCTTGATTCGGCGGAGGAGGTGCTGGGGGAATTTTTTCTTCAGTAGTTCCAGAAGATAAGTTTGTTGGCTTTGGTGGAACCTTCGGAGGTGTTTTTTCAAGCGTCTGATTTACATAAGAACTGCTGGGATCAGAGTTAACAAAAGTTCCAGAAGATAAGTTTGTTGGCTTTGGTGGAACCGTCGGAGGTATTTTTTCAAGCGTCTGATTCTGATTTCCAGAAGAACTGCTGGCATCAGAGTTAACAAAAGTTCCAGAAGATAAGTTTGTTGGCTTTGGTGGAACCGTCGGAGGTGTTTTTTTAAGCGTCTGATAATGTATAGCTGGCGCTTGCCCATCACTTCCATTTTTCAGTTCTACATGCTTTAGGTTGTTTATTTTATCATCTAATTCTGATTGACTTGGGACATATCCCTGTTGTCGGTAGGCCGACTGAGCTTTTAACAGATTTATATCTCTCTCAATTTCGTCCAGGATTCTTTGAGCATCATCTTTTCCTCGTCCTCGATGAGGTTGGGTGACTTGTACTGCTCCTTTTACAACTTTTTTAGTAAATTCGACTTTGTCGTTCGCAATAACCAGATCACTTGAACCCATCCACTTTTGTGGTTTGTCGTTCGCTATTTTTTTGATCTCGTTAGCGTAATGTTGCACTCTCGCTTCTTTTTCTTCTTGTCCGTTTACTAAACTTATCAACGTAGTCAGCTTATCTTCAATGGCCTTTGCCTCATTGGTTGCGTTATAAGCAGACGCATCCGAACAAGTCAGAAAATCAAACACTAACGCAGAACATAAAATGATAACTTTTTTCATAGTCTTTCTCCTTTCTCTTAAACAGTTATCTTTACAAAATCACAAGAAATACAAAGACTACAAAAACAAGGGAAAGACCGCAACATGGCAATCTTTCCGTAAATCACGTCTAGATATTAAACGTGATTCCAAGTGATAACTCATGCTTATCAGACTTAACTTTAAAGTTTCTGTCTGAATTGTCATGTTGAGCCTTAAAGGCGTCTTCTGCCAAAGCCCGGCAATCAATACTCTTTTTCGCAGAGTTATATACTTTATATCTGTACTCCAAGGAGCATGATATTCTGTTATTTATTTTTTTCGATCCTCCTAGTCCGAATACGGCTCCCCAGGCTCTTTTCTTCTTGGAAACATCAAATCCGTCCCCATGATCAACCCAATAACCATCCGCATCTATAGAATACCCAATTTCTATATTTTTGGTGGTTACTCCTAAAATTCCGTAGACATCATAAGAATTCCAATCTTTTCCGAATTTTAGGGAAAGAGCCCATTCGTCACCGTGTCTTATGTCAGCATGAGATACTAAAACACTTTCGTTCCCTGGAAGATCTGATTCCATATCTTCAGCCGCCGTGAAATTATGATGATGTTTAGCTCTACTTAAAGTATAACCTAACTCACCGCCAACGAACCAAGTATTTCCGAATTTTTTCTTAATACCAGCAGCAAATCCTGCACCGACTCGGCCAATAGAATTTTCTTTATGCTTGGCCCAAGGCTGTGCATTAGGAAAGTTACCTTCATTAACCTCATAATCCATTTTGAAATCCGAACTGGTCCAAGAACCGACTGCAGATGCCCCTGCGTAGAATTCAATTCCGTTCGAAGATGTCGTTTCCTCAGCTTGAACCGACAAGCAAGAAATCAATGCGATAAATGCAATCTTTTTCATAATCATTATCCTTCTACAATTACTTCTAGTTTAAATCAGAAAAGTTAAAACAAAGTTAACAAAACCGCTTTTTTATATTTTTTTCAAAATTATTTTAAATTTTTACTGAATTAATTATTGTTGAAGATTTTTTTGCTGTTTCTTTTTTCTGATTTTTATGACACGGCGAGTAGTAACTAACATTAATATGGTGGCGACGGTCATGAAGACGCAAGCCATAATTGTAACAATATTTCCGCTGAACTTTGCGCTTACAGAGATACAAACGGACATAATTATGTTACGGAATACTACGACGGTAGAAGCTCCGACGCTTGCGGCTTCGGAGGCTGATTCAAGGGCCTTTAAAACCGAGACAGGTACCAAGAATGCGCTTCCGATGCATTGAATACACATTAAACTTAAAAGATAAAATGCATTCCAATTTGTCTGGTATACCGTTAAATAGAGAACATATATACCGAAAATCAAATAAATCGCGACCCCCAGTTTTTTTGCTAATTTTAAACTGTAATTTCTGACAATGTAGCGATAAACGAATGTGCCGCATACGTAGAAGAGTAGGGGGATGGCGGAGAATAATGCGATATCTGCTGAATTATTGACGAAAATAAACGGGCAACTGGTGGCGAAAATCATGTACCCTCCGGCAAATAATCCAGGAATTAACGCATAGATTACAAAATATGAATTTTTCAAAACAATTTTATAATCTTTCACCAAATTTTTAGCAGAAAATTTTGCAATGTTTCTTCTTTTCTTTTTTTCCGGACAGGAAGAAAACAAAATCAGTCCGACAATCTGCGCGATCATAAGTACGAAAAAGGATAGACGCCAGTTGCCGAGTTCTCCGAAAAGAGCTCCGACGAAAGGAGAGATAATCCATGCGACCGGCTGATACAACTCTAAAAGTCCGACAACTCCTGCCTTCTCTTTTTCGTTAAATAGATCGTTTATAATACTGAGAGACGCGATATAGACAACGCTGGCTCCGACGGCCTGCGTGAATCTCATGCAGATAAAAAACGGAAGGCTCGCAGAAATGCAACATCCGAAATGTCCGATTGTTGACAAAATCAAAGCCGGAATAGTTATAGTTCTAACTCCGTGAAAATTTATGAAAGGTCCGCTTAGAGCTCTTCCGAAAAATTCTCCGATCAAATGGGCAACGATGGTCATTTGCATCATTTCGTTAGTAGTTTGCAGATCGATTGCCATCTGCTTCATGCTTGGAATATAGATACTGACAGACGCTGAAGTTATAACATTCATAAGCAACAAGAAGACAGCTATCCTACGGTTAGACAACTCCCCGTCTCGTTTTAAAATTGCACTTCCTAATCTCTCAATAATATGCTTCATGCCCTAAACAAACGACCTAAATTCAGAATTCATAAACGCCTTTTTCACCTCTTCTCTGCAAATTTTAAAGGATTCTTGCACAGACATATCTGTTGTATCTATCATAATATATGTTTCATCGCAAGTTAAGGGGGCAATTTTTCTGGATTTATCCTGGATGTCGCGAAGTTTTATATTATTGAAAATTTCGTCAAAAGTTGTGTTTTTGTCTTTTAAATCAATAAATCGTCTTCTGGCTCTCTCTTTCAGATCCGCGGTAATGAAAAGTTTACAACAGGCATCAGGCACAACCACTGTTCCAATATCACGACCGTCAAGAACTGTTCCCTGTTTTTTGTATAAATCAATAAAATTTTGCTGAAGATGGGTCATAACATCGCGAATTTCCGGCATTTTTGCGATATCGGAGGTTCTTGCACTGTTTCCAGCTGATCGCAATTGCTCATTTGTCAGAGTGGAGGCAGTATCTAGAAGCTCTTTTATTCCCATAGTTCTTATTTTTATCAAAGGGATACTTAAAAAAGCGACCGTACGATAAAGCAGTCCCGTATCGAGGTAAACAAAATTAAAATGGCTCGCAATCATACGAGCCAAAGTACCCTTCCCGCTGCCAGCAGGACCGTCTATAGCAACGACTGGTTTCATTTAGCCAGACCTAATTCTATATCTTTTCCATCGTATTTTACTCCAGTGATCAGCAACAATGGACATGCTAAGCAGATTGAAGAGAACGATCCGAACATCAAACCAAATAAAATCGGGAAACAGAAATCGAAGATAACCTTTCCTCCGAATAAGCACAGAGCAAGTAGCGATAGAAAAGTGGTCAATGATGTCAATACCGTACGAGACAGTGTCTCATTGATAGCTTTGTTCAATAGCTCAACCAAAGTTAAACTGCGATATACGGCCATGTCCTCACGTACTCTGTCGAATACAACAACTGTATCGTGTATCGAGTAGCAAGCCGTCATCAACAACGCCACGATGGAGTTTGCACTAAACTCAAAGTAATGACAAATCGAATACAATCCTATAAGAATTATGCAGTCGTGAGCTAACGAAATAACGCCGCAAATCGCGAATTGCCATTCAAACCTCATCCAAATAAAGATCAAAATCGCCAACAGCGAAATTATAACCGCAATCATCGCGTTATTGACTAATTCCGCTCCAACTTTCGGTCCAATCTTTTCGATTTTTCTGTATTCGACATTATCTCCCAGAGTCGACTTTACCTTTTCAATAGAAGCGTTCTGAGACTCCTGTGTTTGATTGCTCGAACTTGGAATTCTGATCAAAACGTCATTTTTTGAACCGAATTCCTGGAGATAAACGTCCCCGATGTCCAACTTCGTAAGCTTGTCGCGCAATTCTCCCAGATTGGCTTCTTGCTGAGTCCTGATTTCCATCAAAAAACCACCGCGGAAATCTATTCCGAAGTTTAAACCATTGAAAATAAAAGCCCCGACACTTATCAAAACCGTAAGAATCGAAAAAATGTAAGTAAATTTCCTAAACGAGACGAAATCTATTTTTGTATCGTGAGGTATAAGTTTATAAAATTCCATAATCCTTCCCCTTTCTTACATAGGAATCTTTACGGCATACTTTAATCTCAACAAAGTCGAGACAATGTATCTAGTCAAAGTTGTTGCCGTGAAAAATGATATAATCGTTCCGAGAATCGTTGTGATAGCAAATCCCTTAACCGGTCCTGTTCCGAAATAATACAGGCAAGTCATACCAATTATTGTGTTGAGGTTCGTATCAACGATCGAAGTCATCGCCAAATCATAACCTTTTTCAATAGCTTTAACCAACTTATCGCCTTTTCGGATATACTCCTTGATTCTTTCATTGATCAGAACGTTCGCATCCACCGCTGTACCAACCGTCAAGGCGATACCTGCTATACCCGGAAGAGTTAGAGTTGCCTGCAGGCAAGACAATCCCGCAATCAACAGGATAATGTTCACGGTCACTGCGATATTCGCGATCATTCCGAAAGACGAATACCACATGTACATAAACACCAGAACGAACAATCCGGAAATCAGAGTTGCAATAATCCCAGATTTAATGGAATCCGCTCCCAAATCCGGACCAACTGTTTTTTCTTCGATCACGTTCAGTGGAGCAGGCAAAGCACCGGCTTTCAACAAAACTGCTAAATCCTGAGCTGTTTCTGCGGTGAAGTTTCCGGAAATAATACCATGGCCTCCCGTAATCGCACTCTTAATTACTGGAGCACTGATGACTTTGTTGTCTAATAAGATCGCGAAGCGCTTGCCGATATTTGCTCTGGTTGCCTCGGCAAATTTTCTCGCTCCGATTTTATTGAATGTAAACTCAACCGCCGGATTATGATACTCATCATGCCCCAGATTTGCGGAAACCAACGTTTCACCTCCGACTAGAGATTGCTTTTTGATTGCAATATATCCACCTTCATCTGACTCCACGTACATACTACCAATCGGAGCAATTGCATTTTTCTTATCAGAAACCTCCTTCGCGGTTTCATCAACCAAATGGAAGGTCATCTTTCCGGTACGACCTAACATTTCTTTAACTCTGCTAGGATTCTGCTCCCCTGGAATCTGCAACAGAATCCGATCATCTCCCTGCTTCTGGATGTTTGGTTCACGAGTTCCTGTATCGTCAACTCTCTTACGAACGCTTTCGATACAACGATTCACCGCTTCAGCTTTCTTTGTTTTTACAGCTTCCTTTGTCGGAGTCATAGTTACATGAGCCCCTACAATATTAACTTTAAAATCAGGATCGATTGAGGAAAGAACTGTTCTCGCCTTACCAATCTTAGACGAATCCTTCAAATCAAATTCAACGGACTTCGCTCCCTTTTCGACAGTCTTAGGAAAGTTTGCGGCATAAGGAATCCTCTCTTTTCTCAAAGTCTGACGAGAATAATCCAACATCTGATTCAGGTAGTCACGCTCAACTGCCGCCAAATCAACTTCCAGTAAGAGATGCGCACCACCTCTCAGATCGAGTCCGAGACTGACCTGTTTGTTTGGTAAGAAATCAGGCAGATTTCTCACAACACTTTTCGGGAGAATATTCGGAATCGAAAACAAAATTCCAAAAGCGCATATAAACGCTATCAATATCTCCTTCCATTTTGGGAAATTCATTTTTATCTCCTCTATTTACTTGACTTTTTCTCTTTGGATTTTAGTTTTGCTGATTTTTTTGACAGCTCTTTGCTGTCCGGCTTTTCTTCAACAAGATCCTTTCCCAGTGAACTGTTCTTATCGACAACACTTGTGATAGCGCTTCTCAAAATCCGAATACGAATACCTCCTGAGATTTCGAAGGATACCTCATCGTCGCTGACTACTTTGTGAACAGTCCCGATAATTCCGCTGGCTGTAACAACCTTATCTCCTTTCCTCAATTTTGAGAGCATATCTTTCTTTTTCGCTTCTCTCTTTTGCTGAGGACGTATCATCAGAAAGTAAAACGCCAATATCATTATTAAAATCGGAGCAAAGCTTCCGATTATAGACGGACTTTGTGTTCCTTGCTGATTAGGAACTGCTGTTGTTGTTTGAGTATTATTCATTTGAGTCTCCTAAATTTTACCTATGTACTTTTCCGGATTTTCCGGCGTGCTGTTTTTCATAATTTCCAGATGTAACTGCGGAGTCGACACGTCTCCTGTCTTTCCGACTGAGCCGACTTTTTGACCCTTCGTTATCTGGGCACCTTTCTTAACGTTTATGTTTTTTAAGTGTGCGTAAGAAGAAATTACTCCGTTTTTGTGCTGAATAACCACTACATTTCCGAACGACTCATCCAGATTGTTTCCGGCATAAATTACTTCACCTTCCGAAACGGCTTTTACCGGAGTTCCTGCCGAGGCTTTTATATTGATTCCGTCATTTGGAGTGCCGTCCAAGTTGTCTCCGAACCTGGAAATTACTTTTCCGTCGAGAGGGCAAACCATTTTTCCCGAAGAATTCGAAGCTTTCGAGGTTTCTTTGCTGATTTTAGCCCCTGTTGCGGTAGAAGTAACTTTCGGCGAAGACAAGCTCTGCGCCTGCTCATTAAATCCTTGACTGTTGGCTGATTTTTCGGCAACCGCCTGAGTCTTGGCTTCTGACTTTGTCGATTTTGCCGAAGCCGCAGCATCACTTCCCGAAATTTCCGACCTTATTGCATCAGTTTTCATGATTCTTTCAAAATTATCGTCCAGCTCCTTTGTATCTTGGTTTGAATTTTGACCAAGATTTATGGGCATATACAAAGCATTCTTCTGACCATCCTGTTCTCTTGGTGTCTCTTCTCTTTCTATCGGTAATTTCAAAACCTGCCCCGGACGAACATTGTACGGAGATTTCAAGTTATTTACCTTCGCTAGATTCATCGGATCGATGTTAAACTTATTCGCGATATCAAACAAAGTTTCGCCTTGAGCTACTAAATAGGTATTACTCACGGAACTCGCTGTTGCGAATCCTCCGATTTCGTCATCGATTTTTATTTCAACAGGGGAAAGAGCAGTTCTTTCACACGCGGCCAACAAACACAATGAACTTATTAGAATTCTACGCATTTTTCGAAAAAATCTCCTTCAATTGACTGAAACACGCCGAATGCTCTTGCCTGTTTTGGAGAGGAGTAATCGTTATAAACTTTTTTTGTTCCAACAAAACCAAATCAGAATTTTCACTGCTCGGCTTTTCTATATATTTTGCTCTTAGCCAATAATAGGTATGATCAACCGGATCAAGTCTTTCGTGAATTTCCCAAGTAACTTCCATTTTTCCTTGAGTTGCGATACGGATTCCTGCGATTTCATCCAGAGGCGCATCCGGAAAGTTAACATTCATACAAACTCCATTTGGCCAATCGAAGGACATCAATTTCTTTATGATTTCCTGCAAGAAATAATCAATTGATGGAAATTTAATAGGGCATGTGGATTCGGAGCAATCCTGACTTACCGCAATCGATCGAATATTTTGCGAACTGGCGGCAAAGGCAGCACCGATCGTTCCCGACAGTCCGATAAAATCACCGATATTCGAACCGTGATTGATTCCCGAAAGAACCAAATCCGGCTTTTTGTCCTTGAGAATCTGCCCTAGCGCAATAAAAACGCAATCAGCAGGTGTTCCTGATACCGAAAATTTTCGCGGAGAAATTTCTTTTACTCTCAAAATATCATCGAAGGTTACGGAAAATCCTTTACCGCTCTGTCCGACCTCCGGAGCAACTACCCAAACGTCAGGGGTTATGTTGTTGGCGATTTTTTCAAGAGCCTTTATTCCGTTTGCGTGAATACTATCATCGTTTGTGATAAGTATCCGCATTTTTGATAACGTCGTTTTGCTTTTCATTTATCTTACCTCCTCTATTCCCCCCATATAAGGAACCAATGCCTCAGGAATTTTTATACTTCCGTCGGCTTGCTGATAATTTTCCAGAATTGCGACTATTGTGCGTCCAATCGCCAACCCGGATCCGTTCAGTGTTGCTACATATCCTTTGTCTTTTTCCCCTTTATAACGAGCGTTCATTCTTCTTGCTTGAAATTGTCCGCACAAAGAACAACTCGAAATTTCACGATATGTATTTTCGCTCGGTAACCATACTTCCAGATCATAAGTTTTTCGAGCAGAAAATCCCATGTCCCCCGTAGATAACATCATAACTCGATACGGCAACCCTAACTTTTGCAAAATCGATTCCGCTGTGCTCGTCATACGTTCAAGTTCTTTTTCTCCGTCGTTTGGGTGAACAACGCTGACTAATTCAACTTTACTAAACTGATGATTTCGAATCATTCCGCGGGTGTCGCGGCCTGCCGCTCCCGCCTCAGAACGGAAACAAGCGGAAAAAGCTGTGACCCTAATCGGCAATTGTTCCGCAGTAATCACTAACTCACGAAACATATTTGTCAACGGAACTTCCGCTGTCGGAATTATCCATCTGTCATCGGTGGTGTGAAACGAATCCTCTGCAAACTTCGGCAGTTGGCCTGTTCCGAACATACATTCCGATTTAACAAGAAACGGAACGGAAATTTCCTGGTATCCGAAATTCTGCGTGTGATTATCTAACATGAAATTCTTGAGAGCGCGCTCCATTTTTGAAATAGCTCCCTTCAAAATGGTAAATCTGCTTCCGGAAACCTTTGCGGCAGTCTGGAAGTCAATCAAACCTAAATCTTCACCCAATTCGTAATGATGTTTAGGAGTAAAATCAAATTTCGGGACTTCTCCCACTGTTCTGACACAGCGATTCGCAGACTCATCCTTTCCGACCGGCACATCCTGTAGCGGAATATTCGGCAGAGACGATAAAAGATTGTTTAATTCAGAGGAGAATTTTTCATGCTCCTGCTCAAGCGAAGCCATTTTGTCTTTTAAACCGGCGGATTCTGTTTCAAGTTCGCGCGTATCTAGTTTGTTTTTTCTAGCAATTCCTATCTGCGATGCAATTTCGTTACGACGAGACTGGATTAACTGTATTTGGGACAGAACGGCACGATTGCTTTTATCGAGATTTAATATCCTGTCCGAAAAAGCCTCAGCATTCCTATTGACCAAGGATTCGTCCAACAACGCAGGATTTTCCCTGATCCACTTTATATCGAGCATACTTACCACCAAATAACACGCAACGAAGGGTACCATATTTCAACAAAAAAGCAAAGAGTACGAATTGTAACTGTATAAGTTCACATGAGATGAGACGAAATAGCCTCCGAATAATTTTGAATATACAACGAAGGAGTTAGCCCCTGCAAGGAGGCATGAGGTCTATAAT
>CACWKL010000029.1 GCA_902761495.1 uncultured Pseudomonadota bacterium | reverse complement strand
ATATGTCGTGCCTGTGTATGCTTTCGTCTTCCATTTTGATCCTACATCTACTACTTCTTTGCTCTCAGTATAACATGTTTTTTGTGACGACACTATCTAAGGATGTGTGCAAAGTTTTAGAAATCACAAATCATCGAAATGTGATCAAAAGATTAGAAAAAGATGACGTCCATACTATGGACCTCACCGATAATCTCAAGAGGCCCCAAAAGACAGCATTGATAAACGAATCCGCCCTTTATCAAGTCATATTGTTATCCAGAAAAGAAGAAGCCAAGAAATTCAAAATGTGGATTACCCATGAAGTTCTTCCTGCTATTCGGAGACATGGTGCCTACATTTCATCGGGGAAACTGGAAGAATTGATGCAATCGCCTGATACATGGGTGAAATTGATTCGAACCCTACAGCAGGAACGGCGCGAAAAGACTATGCTCAAAGCCAAAATCAAAAAAGACAAAGCAAAGGTCACTTTCGCTACTGCTGTGGAAGCATCCAAAGACGGCATCCTGATTCGAGAGCTTGCGAAAATCTTGAAAGGCAACGGAGTAAATGTCGGACAAAACCGCCTTTTTACTAAGCTGCGCAAAGATGGATTTCTGATTCGGCAGGAAGGTTCGGATTACAATTCACCAACCCAAAAAGCCATGGAATTAGGTCTTTTTAAAATCAAAGAAACTGTTTTTACCGAGCCTGACGGAAAGGTCACGTTAAGAAGAACAGCCAAGGTCACAGGGAAAGGACAATCCTACTTCGTGAATTACTTCCTTGCTAAACCTAAAACCAAGAAGAAGGTCACGAAAAAGCCGATCAAAACGACTAAGGCGAAAAAAGTGACCAAAGTAACTCAAATTAAATCGAAACAAAAATTACAGAAAAAGGAGACGAAAAATGTTTAAAAACTGCGCGTTGGAACAACAAGCCGTTGCTCTGTTTAACTTTCTCATTGTTAAGCACGAGTATCACAAGTGTATCGGTGAACTTTCGATGCTCGATGTAATGGAATTGGTGAAATTTCTGCAAAAGAGGGACGAGCAATGCAACAACTAAACGACATCGTGGATTCGAAAATCCTTGAACAGTACAACACTCAGGAAAAACGCTCTTATTTGGGAGCGTCCTCTATTGGTGACGAATGCATCAGAAAGGTGCAGCTACAGTACATGCAGAAAGATCAGAAGGTTTCAGCCAACCAGACTCGAACATTCGATATCGGGCATTGTTTGGAAGATCTAATAATTCAGTGGCTCAAAATAGCAGGCTTTCAACTCAAAACCAGGGATAAAAACGGGGAACAATTCGGATTTTCAGTGGCCGACGGAAAGTTCGCAGGTCACGTAGACGGAATAATTCTTTCTTTTCCCGGGGAATTCCCTGATAAACCGAAAGGTGTATCCTTGCTGGAAATCAAAACCATGAATCACAAAAGCTGGAATGATACTCAAAAACGAGGCGTTCTTGTTTCAAAGCCAATTTATTACTCGCAAGTTCAGTTGTATATGGCCTATATGAATCTTGATCGATGCCTCTTCGTTGCTTTGAACAAGGACACAAGTGACCTCTATTTTGAGATAATTCCCTTTGATCCGGGCATGGCTCAGAAGTATTCCGACCGCGCTGTTCAGATTATAAAAGCCACTGAGAATAATGAGCTCTTGCCTTGTGTATCAGAGGATTCCTCGTTCTTTCTCTGCAAAATGTGCGGATTCAGAGATCACTGCTGGAAGGATGCCTGAGCCAATAACTACTGTAATTTGAGGGTTTTATGTTTTTGTTGATTTTAAATAGGTTATTTTGGGTATGTATTTAGTTATAATTTTTATTTTTTATTTTGTTCTTATTTCAGTACTTTACACCTATTTATATATATACTTATATCTATATATCTATTCTAACTTTATTATATTTATTCTTATATATTACATTATCATTAATTTTATTAATCTTAATTATATTATACATGTAAATATATATATTACTTTTTCTGACCGAATTTTTGTGTATTTTCGGATAACTAAAAGCATAAATCCTCGATTGACAGTACTTAGAGCAGCCTCAATTCCCAACTGTTTTTCTAAAATTTCGGATTGGTTTTTTTTAATCACAGATAAGGAGCAAACACTATGAATAAGCTTGCTGAAGCTCTTACAAACGCTAATATTCCAGTGCCTTCTAAGGACACAGAGACCTTTAAAATCATACGCTGGGGACGAAATAATCGTTACTGGCTTAAGAAGTTCGACGGAGGATACGTCTTCGGTGATTTCGTAACAGGCCTCAATGACCACGTATTCGAGAGAAATTTTAAGGGTGAGAAGCTTAAAATCGCTCAAAAAAGTATGCTAAAAGCACGTGAAAAAGTAGAACCTTTGTCATTGACCGTCAATAAACATGCCGCTACCGTAGCCCAAAATCTTTTGAGATCAGACCTACATCAAGCGACCAAAAACGTATATCTCATGAAAAAAGGCATTTTTTCCCATGGCTTGATGGAGTACAAAGGCGCACTTGTGATCCCTGCATATGATATCAATGGAAAACTGTGGACTCTTCAATTCATTGATACAGAGGGGAAGAAGCGGTTTTTGAGCGGTGGAAAGAAGAAAGGATGCTTCTTTACCCTTGGCTCATTGACTGGGGCCGAACGAGTCTTTATTTGCGAGGGCTACGCAACTGGAGCTACTGTTTACGAGACAATGAACGAGCCTGTCGTAGTTGCATTTGATTCCGGGAATTTGAAGCCGGTCGCCCAGGCTCTTCGAGAAAAGTACTCAAATATCAGGATTGTTTTCTGCGCTGACAATGACTGCTATCATGAAAATGGAATTAATCCGGGTCTCGAAAAAGCGAGAGATGCTGCTCAATCAGTCGGTGCTGAAGTTGTTTTTCCTGAGTTCAAGGACTCTTCGACTCATCCTACTGACTTCAATGATCTTATGATTCTTGAAGGCAAAGATGCTGTAAAATCAACAATCGAACAGTCTCTCACTCCTAAAGAGGCAACCTGTCAGGATAAATCAGATCAAATTGTTTTCTCTGATCCAGAAGTTCCCGATGGCTTTGTTTTATCCGATGAAGGGCTGTTCTGCCTCGATAAAAAGCAATCTACGACAAAGATATCGAACTACATCAAAGTAATCGCATTCACCAAAAATAATGACGAAGTCTCTCGGCTTGTTGAGTTCAAGGATTACAAAAACAACTTGCAACGAATTCTGATTAAACCAAAGATGTTTACAAAAGACGGAGATCAGATTCGCGTTCAATTGATCAGCAAAGGTTTTGTTTATTCTGGCACTTCTTTATCCAAGCGTAAGCTGTTTGAATACATTTCCAGCTCCGTACCAAACAGGGAACTGGTCCTTGCTTCGCGCACCGGATTTCTGAACGACGTCTACATAAGACCTGATCAGGTGGTCGGTGAATCTAACGATGAGGTGATTCTCGATTCCTCTGTTAATGATGAATCCTACGGAACTTCAGGCACTCTTGAACAATGGAACGAGCTTGTTGCAAGGTGGTGCGTCGGCAATTCTCGATTAATTTTCGCGATTTGTACAGCATTCGCCAGCGTATTATTGCGCATATGCAACGTCCAAAACTTCGGATTTCACATTGTCGGAAATAGCTCTTCAGGAAAGACGACCTGCTTGAAGGTTGCTGCCTCAGTGTTCGGAAATTCGAAGTTCGTTGTGAGCTGGAAAGCCACGGATAACGCGATGGAAAATATTGCTTTCAGGCGCAATGATTCGTTGCTTATTCTCGATGAAATTTCAGAGACTTCGCCCTCAAAAGCAGGTGACGTCGCATACATGCTCGCCAATGGTCAGGGCAAGAAAAGACTCGATAAAAACTGCAACGCGAGAGAAACCTATTCGTGGACTTTGATCTTTCTTTCCAGCGGAGAAGTCGATTTGAGCTCACACATGGCCGAAGACAGCAAAACCTCCAAAGCCGGACAGAAAGTTCGATTGTTAAACATCCCGGCGAAGGCAGCCAAAGACAGCTGCGGCATTTTCGAGAATTTAATGGGCTTTCAGGACGGAGCGGAATTCTCTGATTATTTGCGGGAAAACACTTCAAAATATTACGGCATCGCCTCCGTCGAATTTATTAAACACGTACTGAATCATCAGGCTGATATCAAGGACGATTATAAGGAAGAGTTTCAAAAACTGAAATCTAAATACTTACCTGCCAAGGCTGAAGGTCAAGACATGCGTGCCTTTGAAAGATTCATGTTAGTTGGTTTCGCTGGCGAATTGGCGATCAAATACGGCATTGTATGCTGGAAACCCGAAACTTCGTACAACTCCGCTGTGGCTTGTTTCAATTCCTGGCTTGAGGACAAGGACGGAGTTGGTGACGACGAAAACCGCCAAATCATCGATCAGGTTAAATCTTTCTTCGAACTTCACGGACACAGTAGGTTCTTCGATCTCGATGGCTACTCTGATCAGAAAATTCACAACATGGCCGGATACAAACGGGTCTATAAAGACGAAATTACTTTCTTCGTATCTCCATCGGTGTTCCAAAATGAAATCTGCAAAAATTTCAACAGAAAAACCGTTATTTCTCTGTTAATTGAGCAAGGCTTCTTATTGAAAGATCACAATGGAGACTACCGTCAGCAGAAGTGGACTCCCGACGGGAACAAGAAAGTCTACGTAATTTCAGGTAACGTGTTGCTATGAGGTGTTCGATGCGGAAGAAAATCACAAACGATAAAGCGGAAAAGTTGGCAAAAATAATCTACGAAGCCATAGTCCGCTACACCAATTCGAAAAATACTGAAATTGGAGAAAAAACTCATCATTATCGGCTTGACTTATCTCGGGTTTGGAGGGGTAATAACGCCAGTAATATTGACCCGTTGGAGAAGTAATATGATTCCGAATACTAAAAATGATCTGAGCATAATCAAGCAAATCATTGCGCTGCAGAGCATGGACGAGAATTCCCTGCGCAATATGTGGGATAAGTTTTTTGACTACAAACCTGAAGTCGACAGCCGCCAGCACATGGTCGCGAAAATCGCTTACAAGATTCAGGAACTTGCTTATGGCGGAGTTGATCCTGCCACTGAAGAAAAAATCAGAGAGCAAGCAAAGAAGACTTCCCTCAAAAACAAGAAAAAAAAGAAGTTCCAGCCTCAAATCGGAACTAAAATCGTCAAGGAATATCACGATAAAACTTACGAGGTGCTGGTTGTTGATAACGGATTTGCTTATGAGGGCGATGTTTTTAAATCTCTCTCCGCGATCGCCAACAAGATCACCGGAACAAAATGGAATGGGTTAAAGTTTTTCGGAGTAAATGTATGATGGAGCAGAAAATAATTCATTGTGCTGTCTATACGAGAAAGTCCTGTGAGGACGGACTCGAACAAGAGTTCAACAGTTTAGACGCTCAAAGATTAGCAGGGGAAAACTACATCGCAAGCCAGATTCACGAAAACTGGAGGTTGATTTCTAAACATTACGATGATGGAGGTTTTTCCGGCGGAAATTTGAATCGTCCAGCTCTGAAAGAATTATTTGCTGACATCGAAGCCGGCTTGGTCGATATGGTCGTAGTTTACAAAATCGATCGTTTGTCCCGTTCGTTGTTCGATTTTTCAAAAATTGTTGAGCTGTTCGAAAAGCACAACGTTAGCTTCGTATCTGTCACTCAATCGTTCAACACTTCAACCTCTTCAGGCAAGCTTATGCTAAATATCCTGCTGAGTTTTGCTCAGTTCGAGAGAGAAATGACGGGAGAACGCATTCGGGATAAATTCGATTCCTCTCTCAAAAAGGGTCTTTGGATGGGCGGACATCCACCGATGGGCTATGAGGTTAAAGACCGAAAACTCGTTATAAATGAGAAGGATGCAAGGCTGATAAAACTGATTTTCGAAAAATTTCTGAAGACTGAGTCCTACTTCGAAATCGCTCACGCGCTCAACAAAGCCGGCATCAAAACAAAAAGAGGCGGTCTTTTTTCTCCGCAACGAATTCAAAGAATTCTCAAAAATCCGTATTACAAAGGCTGCGTTACTCACAAGGGAAATGTTTATCCGGGCGAGCATGAAGCCCTAATTGATGAAGAAACTTGGAATAAAGTTCAGGAAATTTTCAAAGCAAAATCGATACCGGATCGGAGAAAAAAACGATCCAAAAGTCCATCATTTTTGTCTGGCTTAATCAAATGCAGCGATTGCGGATGCTCGATGAAACAGACCTACACCTACAAGAAAAACCTGCGTTACCGCTACTACACCTGCTACAACCACATCAAGTTCAAATCCTGTTCAGCACCTCGATCAAGTTTCCCTGCCGAACCTATCGAACAACAAGTGGTCTCTGAAATTGTACGAACCCTGAAATCTCCCGAAGTCGTCATACACCTGAATCGCTTGGTCGAAGAAGACAAAAAGATCAACAAGACAGAGCTCCTTTCCGCATTAAAAAATCTGAATTCAGTCTGGCATTATCTCTATCAGGCCGAGCAGAAAAAAATCGTAGACATGCTCGTAGACAACGTCATCGTCAAGGAAGATGGACTGAAAATCAATTTGAACTTAGATGGATTTGATCCTCTATTAACTCAGTTAGCTAATTGAAAGGAAAACGAATGGAATCACTGCAACAGGAGGTATTTGTGCCTCTCCGAATTAACCTCAAGAAAGGTCAGAAGGCCTATTACTCAAAACCTGACGATAAAAACGCTGTCACGCCTCTCTCAAAAATCTTGGTCAAGGCTTACATTTTGCAAAAGCGACTGATCGAAAATCCCGGACTTAACCAAGCGAAATTCTGTAAACTCAATAAAATCTCGCCTCGTTACTTTCGTGCCATTCTTCAGTTTAATTTTCTCAGCCCAAAACTCAAAAAGCGCATTATGGAAGGCTGGATGCCGAAAAACGTTTCAACTCAGCAGATTCTTACGAATAAAATTCCGATATTGTGGAAGGAACAGGAAAAGGTATTTACATGAAAGAAAGAATATAGACAAAGATTTGACTTTTAAACAAAGATTTGATATCATGACTCTATTAGGTTGGGAGAGGTGCTATGACTAAACATTCTGTTCTTTGTTTTTTTTCTCTGTTGTTATGTGGGAACTGTTTTGGAATGGGAAAAAAAATTCCAGAGAGAAGGGCTTATCCAGAGGTTTTATCCGTTGTTGATGTGAAGGAGAGTTCTTTGGATTCTGAAGAGGGAAAGGCTGTCAAAGAGACATCTGAAAATATATCTAATGAGGATTGGTTGAAGAAAAATAACGGATTAATAGATGCCGCGTGTTTTGACGAAGATTCCTTTGAGGAGTTGTTGGATGTTTTGGAAGAAGAATCCCGAGTTGATCTTTATGATCAGATATTAAGACAATGGGATAACGCCAATGTATTCGATGCAACCCACAATGACAAAGTGTTCATTGCTTCATTTAAAAAAGATACCTATGATTGGTGATCTTTCTTGTTTATGGCTTCCTGTTTGGATTGGGGTATATTTTCTATTTTGGTGATTTCTATGTGGTTACCGTTACCGCGTTGACCTAGTCCGACTGTTATGATTTTGTTGTTATTATTTATTTCTCCTGTTATTTTAAGCTCGTGCTGTGGCCATTTTTGATTTAGTTTATTTAATGAGGTTTTAATATTTCGATTTCCTGTTATTTTTTGCAGAACGTTTTGTATATGTGCATTCATGGTTTTTATATCTGAAATTAACAAAAAATCAGATGTCGCTAGGATTTTTTCTCGAAATTCTTCTTCTAACATTTCGTTAAGTATACAAATAAATAGTTGAATTGTTGGTTCATAACGTTTCTCCGGAATTGTTAGAAAAACGTGTTTCGAAAACTCTTGCAATTTAGAAGGCGTGGTAGTTCCTGGTATTTCTGCTATGTTACTAAGGTTACAAAAATATTCTCGTATTCCTTCTCTCAAGTTTTTCGTTGAAAAAACAAATTTTTTTGATGAATAATTCCAGCTAAACATACTGATCAAATTAAGAATTGTACTTATCATACACGATCCCTGAAATTTACGGCCTTTTATCACATACATGGTATTAGGAACGGGAACACATTCATAAGGATCATTTATATCTGGTATAGTGGGAATAGGTTCTTCAGAGTTTTCACAAATTTCTCTTATATCATTCCAGTTATCAATAAGCTCTAGAATGAAAAGGATAACAATTAGTTTTTCTCCATTTGAATCCACAGTCATACTATTTTTTATTTCTTGTATAAAACTATTTTTTATCAAAAGGCTATATGCCTTTGATTTTTCGCTTAACATGAAGCATGTTAAGGTACCAGTCCAACAGGGAAAATACTGATTGACAAACTTTCTAAAATTCTTATCATCTCTATATCCTCCTTCAGTATTATCGAATAACGAAATAAATTCGTTTGTCGGTTTTGTTTTATCATCTACTACAACATCTGGTGATATTTCTCCCTTATGAATTCTCCTATTCATCCAATTAGCTAAATGCTGACGTTTTTTTGTTGAATAAAGAAAATTTACAAGTTTGCATGCATATACAGCTTTTGTTACGCTTTCTGCAATCTGATCTTTTTTACTTTTTTCTGTTGTGTTGTATTCCTTTATCTTCTTAGCGATCATGCTTTTGCATACATCATAACAAGAACCGAAATCATCGACCGTTATTTCAACCTCTCTAAATATCTGTTCTGCAACTTCATAAATATTCTCAACTGATTTACTTGATAATATATCATTTATAGCCTGTTTATATTCATCTGAAAAATCTAATCCACTCTTCTCTATTAGTAATTCTGTAGCTCGTGGCGCCATATATTTAGGCAATCTTGCCTCAGTGTCTATTGTGATTCCCGATATTCCAATCATCAATACCAAAGCAATATTTCTAAAAATCTTTCTCATAACGGTTCTCTTACTATCTGGTTAATGGTAACGGATTAGAGTTAATAAATAGTAAAAACCGTATTTTTATTATTGAAAAATGTATCAACTCAAAAGATTCTTACGAACAAGATTCCGCTATCGTGGAAGGAGCAGGAGGAAACGATCGTATGATAAAAAAAACTCAATAAAAACAAAGAATTAACTTGATAATTAAGGAAACAGAGTTATATTACAACACGATTAGACATGGAGACAATTATGTGCGTAGAGAGCTTAAAAAATGAACAAAAATCACCACTTTACATTTCAGAATTCGAGCAGCCATTTGAGGATTGTAAATCGGGTGCAAATTACGAGATATACCGCTCATACCATAAAAGTAAGGAAATCGGGGAAGATCTCATCGATTTTAATGAGCTGATCTGGCCTAATGAAATCAAAGCAATTGTAAATACCTTGAAAGCCAATGATATCAAAAATTTTACGATTTCCTGCCGTTCTACTAATTTGATAGATTGTCTGGCTGTTTTTGAAAAATTCAATTGTAAAATGAATGGTATTACGGCGGTAAAAACCGGCTGGAAACGTATAGACGGAAGCGTAGAAACTATTCCTGCTTTAAAAATGAGGATTGGCTAAGGCAACAGACCTGGGTTTGATAAAAACACTCTTACAGAAAAAATTCCTCTTCTGAGGAGGAAGTGGTAAGTACTTAACAACACCCACCTTACAACACAAGGCCCCCCATAAAACTCCATGAGCTACATCTCAAACGAGCTTAAACGAGAAAATTCACGATCATCAAATCCGTCGGTTAAACAAAGCTTTCTTTCTTAATTCCAGTGCATTTTTAACCACTTGTTCTGTTCCTGACATACAGCTTGAACTGTTGATATTACACAAAATTTCCAAAAAATCTTTTTCCGAAAACGCAAACTGATTCAGAAAAGACGAACAAACTCCCTCAGGAGATTTTTCCGATAAATTTAACAAATTTATATTCACTTTCTTATTCCATGTTATATCATCCGCCCTATTGCTATATTCAAAAAATGAAGAAATCAAACACGTAATAATCGGCTTCATTTTGAACCTATCAAAACATCCATTTTGTAATACACATAAAAAACTATCTGGCAACACCGAATCTTCCATATTATTTTTTATCGTGAGCATTTCGTGAGCTACCAGCGTCGCTCTACAATTAGGACACATATCCCTTATAGTATTTCCATGATAAATTATTTCCACGACCCTCTTATTTACGTCTTTCACAAATGAGTCTACAAATTCCAAAACTCCTAAACCATTAAAACTTTTTTGTTCACTGTGTCTAAATAAATCAAGAGGGGTATTATTTATTTTCTTTACTTTAGCAACAGAAATCTCTCCACTCAATGCTGCAACTTGAGCAGACATCGAGGTTACAAAAAAATCCTCATTAGTATCCCCACTTTCAAAAACAAAAGATTCACTTGAATCTCTTGTCACCACGAAAACTTTTTTGTCTTTCTTTACGTATACGTCATCAGTACTAAGATCATCAAATTTTAACGTAAATGCACATGTAAATGTATTCGGTACATGCGCAGGTAAAAACAAGCAGGCAGGCAATGAGGACAGTAAGAAGGAATAATCACCTCGATTAATCCCATCAACCATCTGGTCAACCAATTTATTTTTGTACTCTTCCAGAATAGAAGTCCTCGTCTTATCATCACACTCCAATAAGTTGTCCTTACTTCCCAATAATTTTTCTATTTGATCATTTATATCCTTTCCTCTGTTCTGAAGTTGTTCAATGGATGCTTCATATTTTTTTTTAGAAATAGCCGAATTCTCCATGTACAGTTCGTTCAACCTGGAAATAGAATCTCTGTAAGCCTTAATCTGACCTTTTATCCCTACTATCACGTTTGATAAAGATTTCGACAAACCATCTATTACTTTCAATTTCTCAGATAATTTTGCAGAAAAAAAACTCACATTTTCTGAAGCGATGGCTCTGTGCACTCCTTCATACGAACCCAGTGAATCACTCCCTTTGACAGGAAGCAATCCATAACTTGGCTGTACCAAAAAAAGATTTGATATAAAAAAAACGAACAACCAGCGAACATACTCCGAACACTTACGATTAATCATAGCAATGCTTCCTTACTGAATCCGCAGTGGAATCGAAGAAATCGAAAAACTAGCATCCGATAATCCAATCGATTTTGCTTCATGTTGGCAATACGTCAGTATATTCTTCAAGGCCACTACCGACGCCTTCGCTGGCAACAAACCCTCTATAGATTTCTTTAAAACCTGCATAGAAATGTCGTAAATAAAACCATCTCTTTGATCTACCCCTACACTTCCACTTTCCCTAAATAGCGGTTTGTTATTCAATAGACCAGCGTGTACCCTGCCAGAACAATATTCCAAACAGGTATCATCTCCTTTCAACGACTCGTCCAATATCTCCATCATTTGCTTTGAAACCTCAGGATTAAGCTTGCTCAAGAACGCCTCTCTATCGAAAGAAGATGTCGCAACTATCGGAGCAAATCTATTTTGTAATGTTTTTATCTCCCAATCTGTATTGGAGACATCATACATACTCCAACAACTCTCGAAAAACAACCCCACAACTAGCAGTGCAACAACTTTCTTCATGTCAACCTCCCATATATCCCCGACACCAACACCAGTATAGCAAATTATACATATCATCACAATATTTTCAAAAATTTTTGTTATTTTTAATATACCTAATTTAAGGAAAAATTTTATACTTTGAACAATTTTCATCAAATGTTCCATAAATACTCTCACTAAAACAATTTTTCGTATTGTTACGCCTTTTTTGCGCTGGTTTACGAAGGAGGGTCGAACTTCTGCCCCGCTGGTAGTTGTTCTGAAATATCAGTATTTGCTCTTTATGGATGCATTTCTCAAAAAAATGATGAATTTTTTGATTTTTGCTAACTTATTGATATTTTTTGAATTTTGCAGTTCGTTTTTAGTATCACTCGCTACTCCAATTGTTTTTTGCGAAAAAAATGTTAACGATTTCACGAAAACTTGATTTAAATCTCAAATTTGAGCGGAAATAACAAAATTCTCCATTTCCCCTGATTTGGAGATTTTCGGGCTTTTGGAGAGAGAGTTTTTGGGAAATTATGAAAATTCCCTGTTTTAGAGCTAGTCTTTAACGATCACTAATGTCCAGATCGAGAATTGGTCTTTCCTTTATTTGGCTTAGCCATTATCAAAAAATTTTGTACTTCCCCTTGGAAAACAAAAGAAAGCCTTCATATACATAAGTGAAAGATAATTGGAGATATAAAAAATGAAACAATCTACATACAGAAAACTTTTTAAACGTTTTTGGGTACTATTCCTTGTCCCAAACCTCTACGGAATGGAATACGGAGTAGTTAAACATAATATAAATGAATGTTGTTATGGAAAAACATCTGGTGAACAGGCTCTTGTCGAAGTAACTAAAGATGCATTAGGAATTAAAAATATTCATTCGCCCCAAGAAGCAATAGATACAATGGAGGAGTTATTTGATGCTTTTAATATAAGACGAGAAAAAGACGAGGATATGAAAACTTATTTAGGAGGAAAAAACATCGCATTTTATAAAGGAAAGGCATATATAAATGGCTTTTTTCCAATAGATTACAGTTACGATAATTTGTGGTTAACAAACGGAAAAAGAGCACCTTACCATGTTAAGCAACTCTAGATAGTGTCGTCACAAAAAACATGTTATACTGAGAGCAAAGAAGTAGTAGATGTAGGATCAAAATGGAAGACGAAAGCATACACAGGCACGACAT
>CACWKL010000028.1 GCA_902761495.1 uncultured Pseudomonadota bacterium | reverse complement strand
TGTCGTGCCTGTGTATGCTTTCGTCTTCCATTTTGATCCTACATCTACTACTTCTTTGCTCTCAGTATAACATGTTTTTTGTGACGACACTATCTAGAAGTAATTGTTTGATTATACAGAGGAGAGATATGCCAGATATATTGAAGAAACTATCTATACTGTTCGCAGGATTCGCTCTGATGTTTGGATTGGTTGAATCTGAAAATGAAAATGTTGAAACCGAAAAAGCTCTGATCGTTTATTTCTCGCATACTGGAAACACAAAATTGATCGCGGAGAAAGCACAAAAAGGATTTACTTTTGCAAATTATCAGATTGACTTACGACGCATCGAACCAACGAAACCAAATGCTTTGAATTTAAGAAAAACAACAACGCCCGTATTCAACAGCCCCATTTCGTTTGTTACAGTTGTAACCGGGAGGATCGAACGATGACATACTGCAAATGGAATGAAATATCCGAACTTTACAAACGCTATCACGATGAAGAGTGGGGAGTGCCTTTACACGATGACCGAATGCAGTTTGAGTTTTTGATGCTGGAAGCCATGCAATGCGGTCTGAGTTGGAAACTAATGCTTCAAAAAAGAGAAATATTCAGGAAATGTTTCGATAATTTCGACTACGAAAAGGTCGCGCAATACGATGAATCTGACGTCGAACGAACTATGTCCACTGACGGAATGATCAAATCGCGACAAAAAATCGAAGGTGTGATAAACAACGCAAAATGCTTTCGGAAAATTCGGAAGGAATTCGGCAGTTTTTGCGAATTTTTATGGGCATATTCCGACGGGAAAACGATTTTGTATGAAGACCACGAGAAAGGTTGGATTCCAGCAAGCAACGGATTGTCCGAGCGAATCAGCAAAGATTTAAAACGACGAGGGTTTAAATTTCTCGGTCCAACTACAGTCTATTCTCATTTGCAAGCCTGCGGAATCATCAACGATCACGGAAGCGACTGCGAATGCTACAAAAAAATTATCGAGACTTATCCGACGATTAAAAACCCGAAAGATGACGAAAAAGGTGTTCGATATTTTGGGGATAAGTAAAAAACGAACTTTTCGTTAATTTCCATGCTACTCGGAATCGGATTTATTTCAGCAATAACTCGTCGTTTTCGTTATCCAAAATTACACATTTCACGTCCGTTTCTTCAAATTTTTTCGCAAAATCTCTTGGGTCTACATCAATCACTGGCGGTAAATAATAATGCATCGGAACGATCATTTTTACTCCGAGCCACTTGGCGGCAATTACTGCGTGTTCGATATCCATTCCGTAAATCCCACCGATCGGAAGCAACGCCACATCAGGATGATAGACTTCATTGATTCCCTTAAACTCCACCGTCAAAGAGGTATCTCCGGCGTGAAAAATCCGAACACCGTTGATCTCAAAAAGAATGCTGGCTGCAACTCCTCCCGACGCGCCGTTTGGAAGCGTACAAGTATGTATCGCGGGCAAAAATATGCAACGTCCCCAATCATAATTTAGCCACGAGCCGATTCCTACGGGATGGACTTTTTTCACCCCTAGAGTTTGGAAATACGCCGCAACGTCGACGATAGCAGTAACATCCGCTCCTGTGTTTTTCGCTATTTCAACCGTTTGCCCGACGTGATCATAATGGCCGTGAGTAACGAAAATATCTGAAATATTTTTGGAATTTCGGTAATTGTACTGCGCATTTAAAGATACAAACGGATCGATCAGTATCGTGCCGCTATCATTGATAATTTCAAACGCCGACAGTGTAATGTGCTTCAGTTTTAACATCGAAAATCCCCCTTACATTCTCGCATATATTCTAACCCAAGATTATCGAAAAAACATCAGCAATCTGCCTGTCCACAAGAGATTAGACAATTTCTGTACTTTCGGAGAACACAAAGAGTTCGAATGTCTCTTGACGTCACTAGGACTTTCTCCAAACCATTTTTGCTAAAAATTCAGTTTTTGACACGCAATCCTCTGGCGTGGAGAGGCTACAGAAAGTGTACTTTCCAAATCTCCATGTACACTTTTTTGGAGAATGGAGAGTGATTTCGGGAGAAAATTGAAGATTTAGGGCGAATTTGGAGAACGGAAACGGGGATAATTAAGGTGCAACACGTATACGATTTTAATCAAACACAGATCAAATTCACAATGAATCCCATTCAACAAAACCCTTAAATTTCAATGATAAAAATGGCGGAAAGAGAGAGATTCGAACTCTCGATACGGTTCCCCGCATACACCCTTTCCAGGGGTGCGCCTTCAACCACTCGGCCACCTTTCCGTTTTCGACTGGCGGAAGAGGAGAACTCCTTTACAATATAGGTATTTACTTAAATTTAAGTATTTATAATTTTGAATTCTCAAAAAGTACCCCACAAAGTACCCCTTAAAAATCGATGCTATGCTGAAAAATTCTTCCTGGATTAATGCGTATTTTTTAGATGAACACAGATTTATACCACGATTTTTGTTTCGACCCTAAATTTTATTTAGGCTAAAGTCTAAGGTAACTCAAAGTGATATTAGAAATAATGCTTCCTAATTACAACTTAGTCAGCCTGCGGCTGAGTACTCGCTAAGAAGAGAAAAAACTGCTATTTCCGTCAGTAATGTAGACAGTATTTGTGTGACCTAAGTTTTAGTTAGCTCATCTATGAGCGCTTCTTAAATTTGAGTAAAACTTCATTTGTTTGCGCCACAAAATTATGAGTTCATCGTCAACCAATCTGTCTTGATTTATCAATCGACCTTGCTTTATCAATTTCAAGAAATATACCTTTAAACCTCTGATTTAAGAGATATCTAAATACGTTTCTAATCTCTCTATTTGCTATATCGTGTAAAGTAAAGTCAACCAAAATTTTTCTGACACTAGCGAAATGCTGGGGGTTCGGCAACCGCATAGTGTGAAGGCTGGGAAGTACCTTGATAATATCAAAAATGCGACATCTCTATTTGTATTTTCGCGAGGTCTGTATTTACACTTTTGCGGGATTTGTATTTGCATTTTCGCGGATTTATAGTACTCTGTATATAGAAATAGGTTTGAGCGAAATGAACAGTTATAAAAGATGGTTCGCAGACATTTTGAGGCAGTCTTTGAAAGTGCGTAGGGTCGCCGTAATATCAGGAGCTCGTCAATGTGGTAAGACGACTCTTGCGAAACAAATGGTATCGGAAAAAGTAATCTATAAAACTCTCGATGATGTAACTTTGTTGAAAGCGGCGCAGGACGATCCGCAATCGTTTATTAAAACGACAGCTGACACTTTCATTATTGATGAAATTCAAAAAGCGCCTGATTTGCTGCCCTCGATTAAGTTGGTGGTTGATCAAAACAATCGTCCGGGGCAATTTTTGTTGACGGGCTCGGCAGATATTCGAAAGTTGCCGCAAGTATCAGAAAGTCTCGCGGGAAGAATCAAAAACATCCATTTGAGAACGTTATCTTACGGTGAAATTTTAGGAAATCAGCCAAATTTTATGGAGAGACTTTTCAAGCGTGATTTTCTGGATCAAATCAAGGGATATGATAAGAGAAAAGTTGTAGAAATCGCGTTTGCCGGAGGATATCCGGAACCATTGGCTCTGCAATCGACTCGTTACAGAAAAAGTTGGTTTAATGATTATGTAGATACGTTGATTTCCAAGGATTTAAGGGACATTAGCAACATCAAACGTGTTTCTGTATTAAAAGAATTAGTAAAAATCCTGGCGGCGTGGTCCAGCAAATTTCTTGATATTCCTGATTTGTGCGGAAAGTTGTCGATTTCTCGTCAAACATTCGATAGTTACTTAAATGCGCTGGAATCTTTATATTTATTCGAAAGAGTGCCGAGCTGGATCAAAACAGACTACGCGCGCGTTGGAAAAAAGGATAAATTGTTTATAGCAGATACAGGGCTTATGGCTTCTCTGCTTAACTGGAATCAGGAAGAAGTGCTTTTGAATCCCGACAGAGCGGGTAAGCTCGTGGAAACATTGGTTTATCACGAGTTATCGATTCAAAGCGAGATGTACGACGCGAAGATTTTTCACTATCGAGATCGAGAAAATCGGGAAGTTGATTTTGTCGTTGAATCTGAAAATGAGCAGATCGCCTGTATCGAAGTAAAGGCTGGTTCAGCAATTTCAAAATCTGATTTTAAACACCTCGAATGGTTCAGAAAGAACATAGTCAAAGATCGAGATGTAATTACGATTATTCTTTACACGGGAGAAAACAGTCTTTCGTTCGGAGACGGGTTACTTGCCGTGCCTCTGGCAGCTTTGTGGGAAGGGTAGTTTTATCAGAGATTACAAGACGGTAATCTTCTCACAATCTCCATTGTTTTGATACTTATGTTTATCACACCAAGGAGCACATCGAGAATATATCGAGGGTTTCCATGTTCTTGTCCCCAAAGATTAGGATTGTTTTTAATGGAATTTGGTAACGAACTACGATCCGAAAATCATTTATTTATAACCTTATCAAATAGGATTCAGCGGTCTCTCCTCTGATTCTCTTCCTCTTATTTCTTATCTTGAGTTCTATTTACGGAAATTTCAGGAAAAACTTCTTCTTAGATTCAATATCATCTTCAGATCCTTTGATCTTTCACAGGAGGCTTAATAAACTTTTAGTACATATCAGATTTCTTACCGTTACAATCCCGACAGAGCAGCTGCAGATTGTCTATTTCAGTCTTTCCGCCCTTACTCCATGGTTTGATATGGTCGCCAGTCATTTCAGCATATGCAAATACACGCTTGCACATAGCACATTTATGTTCCTGCTGTTCAAATACAACCATCTTATCATCGTCATCAAAGGTTCTAAGGCTTAAGAGCTTAGCAGCAAACGGGTCATCATCTTTACTAAGCAAATATTCATAAATTCCTGCCTTCTTTTGAACTTCTTTATCTTCGTGGAGATTCTTAACCTCGTCGCTCAAAGTCGTAGAATTATATGATTTTTTACTGTATTTATTGTATAAATGACACCAATCAAGCCCCTTCATATCGGCATAGTATTTCGGAATATCTTTTGAACCCAGTTGATTACATCTTGGAAATACTGCCATAACTCATCAGCATCCGCATCCGATTTATGAGCAGCCATATAATCCGTGATATCTTTCAGATTTTGATATTCACAGATTCCCTTTAATGCCTTTTCAAGAAGATCCTGCCTGATAGGGTCACCTTTGATATATACATCGCTCAATCCCTTAGCGACACAATTCCGTTTTGAGAAATGACGTTTTGCATCCGAAAGCCATGAACCAGTATAAACGGAGTTCCTCAGTTCTTGGTCTGTCAGCGTCTCATCGCCAATATTAACAACCTCGAACCATTCGAGCTTCTCGGACTCTGTACCCTCACAGATATAAACCATAAACTCATAATCCATAAGTTTTTTATACATATCATCGGGGAGTGAGTCCTCATAATGTGTCTTTCCATCCATAGTGATTTGAAGCTTATGTTCCAGGAAATACATGACAGACAGTGTTCTTTGTTGTCCGTCAAGAACCTCATAAGTATCATTACCTGTCTTGACCCAGGGATACAAAACAAGATCGATAAAAACAGATGACTGGCGGAAGAGGAGGGATTCGAACCCCCGGTACGCTTACACGCACAACAGTTTTCGAGACTGCCACAATCGACCACTCTGTCACTCTTCCAAGGCGTCGCCATAATATCATCTATCGGATTTTTATCCAATCGGTTTCTGAAAAATTTCCACTCAAAATGCTTTTTAAGCTGTCAGTGTATTCATTATTATCCTCGTGCGAGGTCAATCCCGAGAGGACTTTTAGCGGTTCTTTGCTTGCTTTTTTGCATTTTACAATGATTCTTTTTGCGGGCTCTTTCTGATGAGAATATATGGGCAATATTTCGATTTTTCCTACGAGATCTCTGAATGATTCCAGTATATAGCCCAGTCTTTCCGGCAAATGAATGATGTAAAAGTTTCCGTTGGGTTTTAATCTTTTCAAGCAAAAGGAGATCCATGATTTTAAACTGATAGTTTCGAAATTCGCCGCAAACTTTTTTTCAGAACTTCTGAAATTTTCGGGATTGTAGAATGGCGGATTTGTTACAACAGAGTCGAAAATTTCGTTTCTCAAAAGATTTGTACCAATCGGACCATTTATTATGTTTAGCGGCAGATTGTTAAGTTCGGAATTTCTTTTGCAGAGTTCCGTCATGGTCGGATCGATGTCAACACTTGTTATATTTTGAGAATTATTCATGTATTTTAGTATCAGGGACATCGCACCTACGCCGCACCCTGCGTCTAATATTGTTTGCTCGTTTTTTAACTCAACTACGCTTGCCAGCAGGATCGGGTCAATTGCGATTCGATATCCGTGTTTGGGCTGGCATAACTTTATTTTTCCGTTTAAAATCAAATCTTCAGTAAATTCTATGATTCCCATAAAAATCCAGTAAACAAAACTCTTCTAAAGTACTATAAATTTTTTTTATGTCGATTAAAATGAAAAACGAGTAAGTCGATTTGATATTAACTCATGTCATCTTTCTTGATAAAATGCTATAAAGGGGTGTTTGTAGTGTTGTTAGGAACAATAATGAATATGCTTGCGACTTTGGGGAAATATTCCTTAGCGACTGTTAAAGAGATCGGGAAGATTTCTATATTTTCGGCGAAGGGTTTTAGGTGCTGTTTAACTCCTCCGTTTTATTTTAAAGAGATGAGACGACATATGGTTGTCGTTGGGTTTTATTCACTGCCTATTGTGGCATTGACAGCTTTATTTGCGGGGATGATTATTGCTTTGCAAACCTACGTCGGATTTACTCGGTTTAATGCGGAAGGAGCTGTAGCTACGGTTGTGGTTATTTGTATTACCAGAGAGTTAGGGCCGGTATTTGCGGGATTAATGGTTACGGGACGAGTAAGTTCGGCGATCGCTGCGGAGGTGGGATCTATGAAGGTTTCAGATCAGATAGATGCTTTGACTACATTGGGAGTTAATCCTTTCAGATTTTTGGTTGCTCCGCGGATGGTTGCAGGAATGTTGATGGTTCCGTTTCTGGTTTTGATTGCGGATATTATCGGAGTTATGGGTGGATTTTTGATTTCGACTTCGGTATTGGATTTTTCCGCAGGGTCTTACATTAACCAAACGGTACAAAATTTGGAGGCAATTGATGTAATCTCCGGATTGATTAAAGCGTCGTTTTTTGGGTTTTGTATGTCGGCGTTTGGATGTTATCACGGATTTTACAGCGATGTCGGAGCGAGAGGAGTTGGAAACGCAACGACCAGTGCAGTTGTTGCATCTTGCATAGGTGTTTTGGCTTTGGATTATTTGTTAACAGCAGTGTTTTTCGGAAAATGAGTAAGATTGTATTCGATAATGTCAGAAAAGTGTTTGACGCGGGATTGTGCGTTCTAAATGGCGTTAACTTGAAAATAGAGAAGGGCGAATCTCATATTATTTTAGGACAATCCGGAGGTGGTAAATCTGTTCTGATAAGGTGTTTGTTGGGAATTTTGGAATTAACAGACGGAGATATTGTTGTAGATGGAATAAGCGTTAAAGATCCCGATAGATGGAAGGAATATATGAAGAAATTCAGTATTCTGTTTCAGGGAAATGCTCTGTTCGATTCCATGACAATTCTCCAGAATGTGAAATTTGCGGCGTCTCAGATAAACAAAAGTAAAGATGCCGTTAATGAGATTGCAAAGGAGAAATTGCACGCTGTCGGGTTGGAAGATGGCGTTTTTGGTTTGTATCCTGCAGAAATTTCCGGAGGTATGCAAAAAAGAGCGGCTTTGGCGAGGGCGATTTCGCTTGAGCCAGAGGTTTTGGTTTTCGATGAACCGACTTCCGGATTGGATCCAATTACAGGAGGAGTCATCTGTAATCTTCTTAAGGATACAGTGCAATCTCTCGGCGTTACTGCAATTACTATTACTCATGATTTAAGAGTTGCAGAGTTTCTCGCAGACAGGGTGTCTTTGCTTAACAAGGGCGTTATGGTCTGGACCGGACACGCCGACGACATGAGGGGATGCGGAAACGAATTTGTCGAAAATTTCTACAAAGCATCTAACGTAATTTTAAGAAAATAATGAGATGAATTTAGGGTTTATTTTCATATAGGTTTTGTGTATGTTGATGGTGGTTTTTAAGGAGGACAGATGTTTCAGATAAGAATTCACGGCAGAGGAGGACAAGGAGTTGTTACTGCTGCCGAGATGTTGTCCATCGCGGCTTTTTTAGAAGGTAAAAATGCCCAAGCCTTTCCGAGTTTTGGGTCGGAGAGAATGGGTGCTCCAGTGGTAGCCTTTTGCAGAATTTCAGAAAAAGAAATTCGTTCACGTGAACCGATTTTGAATCCTGATGCGGTGATTATACAGGACAAAACGGTCATCGAGTCAGCTCGAGCTTTTGACGGAATTGTTGATAATGGGTTTGTGTTGATTAATTCTCCTTCGGATGTTGAAACAGATTTGAATAATGCCAGAGTAAAATGTATCGGTGCAACGGAAATAGCTTTGGAACAGGTGGGGCGTCCGATACCTAACGCGGTTTTGCTCGGAAGTTTCGCCGCGTTAACCGGGGTTATAAATATAGATTCCGTTATAAAAGCGATTAATACGAAGTTTTCCGGAAAAATAGCAGAGAAAAATATAAAAGCGGCGCAAGTTGCTTACGAGAGAACGTTGGGAGAGGTGTAATGCTGTATCAGTTGGAAGGATCTCAGGCGGTAGCCAGAGCGATTGCTCTTTGTCGTCCTGAAGTTGTTTGTGCTTACCCGATTACTCCGCAAACTCACATCGTTGAGGGAGTAGGGGAGCTTGTCAGAAGTGGGCAGCTCGAGAATTGCCAATATCTCAATGTTGAATCCGAGATGGCAGCGATCAGTGTAGCAATAGGATCCGAGGCCGCAGGGGTGCGAAGCTATACCGCGACTTCTAGTCAGGGATTGCTTTACATGATGGAGGCTGTCTACAACGCTTCGGGTTTGGAATTGCCGATCGTTATGACCTTGGGAAACAGGGCCATAGGAGCTCCGTTGAATATATGGAATGATCATACTGATGCGATGTCGGCGAGAGATGCAGGGTGGTTGATGATATTTGCTGAAAATAATCAGGAAGCAGCGGATCTTCATATTCAGGCATTTAAAATAGCGGAGACTCTGAAATGTCCGATAATGGTTTGCATGGACGGATTTATTCTCACTCATGCTTACGAGAAAGTCAATTTGCCGGAGCAGAGCGAAGTTGACGAGTTTTTACCTCATTACGAGCCGGCGTTTGCTTTGAACCCGAAGAAACCATGCGCTATCGGAGCGATGGTTCCTACGACAGAGTTTATGGAGGTCAGATATTTGGCACATCTTCGTCAGCTAGAAGCCAAAACAGTTATTGAAAAGGTGGGCAGAGAATTTAGCGCGAGGTTTAAGCGTAATTCCGGTGGATTGATCAGGACTTATCACACGGAAGAGGCCGAGACAATTATAGTTGCGATGGGGTCTGTGTTGGGATCGATTAAGGACACAGTCGATGGTTTGAATCAAGCGAGCGGTTGCGATAGGTATGGTGTCATGTCCGTAGTTTCTTACAGACCGTTTCCTGACGAGCAAATTCGTGAAGCTTTGAAAAATGCTAAGAGGGTGATTGTCGTGGAAAAGGCTTTCGCTTTGGGGCGCGGAGGAATTCTTTCTCGCGAAATCGAACTGGCTCTCAAAGGTTTTGATATTGAAATTATTACGGTTATCGCGGGATTGGGCGGACGAGTTATTACCAAAACCATGCTGTCCGAGGTCTTCCGGAAGCCGAAAGATAAATTAATATTCCTGGGATTGAGAGAGGATGTCATTCGACAGGAATATAAAACAGTTTTAGATGAGAGGAGGGCGTAACATGTCCAGCTTAACTATGGGAAACAGATTCGGACAAAATACCTCGGTGCAGTCCTCTTCTAACAGGCCGAACACACTGACAAGTGGTCATAGGGCATGCCAAGGATGCGGTGAAGGTTTGGCGGCTCGATGCGCGATTGATGCTGCGTTTACTGCGGCAAAAGGAAAAATTGCGGTGGTGAATGCTACTGGGTGTTTGGAAGTCGTATCTTGTTCGTTTCCGGACAACTCTTGGAATGTTCCTTGGATTCATTCTTTGTTCGGAAATACAGCTGCTGTTGCCAGCGGAGTTGCGGCGGCTTTCAAAAATAAAGGACAAACTGACGTCAGAGTTATAGCTCAAGGAGGAGACGGAGGTACCACAGATATCGGGATGGGATGTCTGTCCGGTATGTTCGATCGAAATGATGACGTTTTGTACATTTGTTACGATAACCAGGCTTATATGAACACGGGGGTTCAAAGATCCAGTGCGACTCCGGCTTTAGCGAGAACTGCAACGACAATGCCGAACAGCCATTACAATGGAAGCGATCCTGAAACAGGGAAAAATGTTCCAGATATCGCGATGGCTCATGGAATACCTTATGTTGCGGTCGCGAGTGTCGGAAATATTCACGATTTGGAACGCAAAGTTGCAAAGGCAATTAATATTCGTGGAGCAAAATATATCCAAATACATTGCCCGTGTCCGTTGGGATGGGGATTCCCTACTGCGGAAACTATCCGCATCGCAAGGTTGGCGTTGAAGAGCGGGATGTATCCTCTGTTTGAAGCCGAAAACGGTGCCTTGGTCGGATCGACTCCGATAGAAGATCAAATTCCGGTAGAAGAATATCTGCGTGTTCAAAAGAGATTTGCTCATTTGTTCGGAAAGAACGAGGTACCTGAAGATATCGGAATTTTGCAAAAAATAGCAAACAGAAATATTGAAAAATACAGATTAGGAGGGGTGTAATGAGTAAGCCTTTTGCAACGGTTGTGGAACCAAAAACGAGTTTAAACAACAAGACAGGTTCCTGGCGCACGGTTCGTCCGGAGTATGTTCACAGGTTGCCTCCTTGTAATGTAACATGTCCGGCTGGAGAAAATATTCAGCAGTGGCTTTCTCTGGCTCAGGAGGGGAAATTCTTTGAGGCATGGCAGGAGATGGTGAAAAACAATCCGTTTCCAGCGACGATGGGAAGAGTTTGTTATCATACCTGTGAGAAGGTTTGCAACCGTGGACAGTATGATGGTTCTGTAAACATAAATTTGATAGAAAGATCCATAGGAGATATGGCAATTGCGAAAGGTTGGAGTTTTGAAAAGTCCGACGCTCATAGCGATAAAAAGGTTTTGATTGTCGGATCAGGTCCGAGTGGGCTGACTGCTGCATATTTTTTGAGGAAATTCGGATACAATGTCGATCTCTTCGAATCTCACAAATATCTCGGTGGAATGATGCGCTACGGTGTTCCGAAATACCGTTTGCCTCGCCATGTTTTAGACGCTGAAATAAAGAGAATTCAAGATTGCGGTGTAAATATTGTTTGCAATAAAAAAGTGGAAAATCTCAAGGATGAGCTTGCGAATTATGACGCAGTATATTTGGCGATAGGTGCAAGTGTGGCTTTCTCAGTGAGTATCGATGTTGAATCCAAGGCGATTGTCATGAGTGCGATAGATCTGTTCCAAAAAATGGAAGACAGTCCGAATGATCTCCCGGATTTGGGTAAGTCGGTTGTTGTCTACGGAGGAGGAAACACTGCAATAGACGCGGCGCGTACAGCACTGCGGTTGGGAGCGGAAGATGTGAAAATTGTTTACCGTCGTACGATCAACAATATGCCGGCGCATGAGACTGAAATTCAGGATGCTCTTTCGGAAGGAATAGAAATTCTGTGCTTAAGGACAATTTCTTCGATAAATGGGAAAAAAGTCATCTTGGATAAAATGGATTACGATGAAGAAAATGGTATTTTGTCTCGGTCCGGGAAAAATGAAATGATAGTTGCCGACAGTGTGATTTTTGCGATCGGGCAGGCGGTTGAATGCTCTTTCCTTCAGGGAATTGAAGGTATTTCCGTATCTGAAAAGGGACTTATCGATGTAGATAATTGCATGATGACCGGATTAAAAGGAGTTTTTGCCGGAGGTGATGCGATCTTGGGGAAGAGAACAGTAACTCATGCTATCGGGTACGGAAAGAAAGCGGCCAAAAGCATAGATGATTTCCTGCAGGGGCGCGAATATGTTTCGAATTCCAAAAACGAGATTGCGAATTTTAAAAAAATTAATACAGAGTATTACAAAAAAGATGAGAGAAAAGAGGTATCCCGTCTCGGAAATTTGGATTTCGAAGAGAAGGATGTGTCTTACTCGAATAATGAAGTGGTCCGGGAAGCGATGAGGTGTTTTTCGTGCGGAAATTGCTTCCACTGCGATAATTGCTACAGCTACTGTCCGGACAACGCAATCATAAAGCACGAAGACGGAACCTTGGAAATCGATTATGATTATTGCAAAGGTTGTGGAATTTGTGCTTCAGAATGTCCGTGCGGCGCGATTAAGATGACGGTTTAGTCAATAATTATTGCTACATAAAACATGTCTCTGGAAATTAAGTTTTCGGAGAGGTGTTTTGTGTCCGTTGCGAAATTTTGATTTTAGAAAACTATAAGGAGAAGGTTGTGAGAAAATTTTTGATCATTGTTTTATTGTCATCAGATTTATGGGCGACAAATTCGGACCAAGTCTAACTTTTATTTAATGATAAATTCCCATTTATATCTTCCGGCACCATTTCCGTTGTTTGGATGCAACAACGTTAGAGAACCATCGATCTGCTAATTTTCTGCTTTCCCCTGTTTTATCATTCACTAGATTGTGTCGTCACAAAAACTAAGTTATATTGAAATGGAAAAAGTGGTTGATGTATGAGCAAAAGGAAAGACGAAAGCATCCATAGGCACGACATATCTGATGAA
>CACWKL010000027.1 GCA_902761495.1 uncultured Pseudomonadota bacterium | reverse complement strand
CGTGCGGGCGCAACCGTGTAATACCTGTCCCATAATTCCTTCTTTTCTTTCGATTCTAACTTGTATTCTCCATCCCTACAATGTGGGACGAAACATCTAAGAATAGGTGAATTTATTTAGATCTTTAAAAAAGAATCTTATCAACGAACTAATGTCGTTATGAGACAAAGACACTTTGTTTAAATTTTATCGAGTGTTTGGCAAGTTTTCTTTCACAGACATATCTGAGAAAGAGAAAAACATTGAATATAATCCAAATCCATTATGGAGAATTTCGCAGAAAGGTCGTCGATGTGGTGCAAGATATAGCACATCGGGCCAAATCCAGGCCGCGAGCACTACCCTCCACTTCGTGCGACACTGTGGTGTGCTACTATCATCTTTGCAATAAGGTCCTTATTTTCACTCACGAACCTCGTTGCAAATCGAATTTTCCACATAAAAAATTTGCGCCGTATTCTTGAGATCTTCGAATAAAAACGATTCCGTACCCGTAAAAAAAGTTTGAATATTCAATTCAGATAATTCATCAATTAAAGTTTTTCGGCGGACCTTATCAAGATGCATCATCAAGTCATCCAACAGCAAAACAGGAACTCCTCCCTTCGAAAGCTGATAAATTCTTGCTACTGCCAAAACCAATGAAATCAAAAAGGCTTTCTGTTCCCCAGTGGAACAATTTTCGGCTTCCAATTGACTTTTTTGATGATAAGCCAGCCATAAACTTCTGTGAACCGAAATGCCAGTCGATTGTTTTTCGCAATCTTCATTTCTGGAATTTTTCAGAAAATCGGATATTTCAAGAACGGCATCTTCGTCGCTGCGGATTGCCACAAGATTTTCAATTTTTCCGTCAATATTTACTCGAGGCCTTAGAAAATTCGAACCGCAATTTTCAAAAATTTCTTTCAACCGATTTAAGAATTCAAAACGCGTTTTTGCCACAATTACGCTTTCTTCCGCTATTTTATTCTCCAGAATATTCAGCCAAGTCTCGTCCCTTCTGTACATAAGAACGCTCAGCCTTTCCCGCTGCAGATTCTGAATTTTTTTCAGTCGATTTTTGTATTTTTTATCATACCCACTAACCAGATGATCGAAAAAATTACGCCGATCAGCCTTTGACCCGATAAAAATTGTGTCCATGCTAGGCGTAATCCAAAGCAACCAAATGAATTCCTCCAGGGCGGACAATGATGTCGACGCCGTTCCATCGATTTTTCCGAACCTTCGACCATTCCAAAAACCTGTTTCCAAAAAAGTCTTATACCCGTCTTTTTCGGAAACTAACTCCAAATTCCAGCCTTCAGACTTTGTATTAAAATTTGCAAAATCTGACACCGACGCTTTTCTTAAACCACGATCGGAAGAAAACAGCGAAATTGCCTCCAGTATATTGGTCTTTCCTGCCCCATTTTTCCCGTAAAAAACAACGAACCTTGACGAAAAATCCAACGACAAGGCCTGATAAGATCTAAAATTCCGACATCCTAATTTCAGAATCGCAGGTTGCAAAACTTACCTTTAGATTCTCATTGGCATGACGACGTACAATGATTCCGGCTCGGTCTCGTCAACAATCAAAATCGGAGTCAATGACTCTTTTATGTAAACCTTCAAATGTTCTCCCTGAAGAGTCTGGGCTACATCCAACAGGTAACTAGAGTTAAATCCCGCAACCCAATCATCCCCGTCGTAGGTAATATCGACTTCATCTTTTCCGCTTCCGATCCGACTGTTTGCGACATAACAGGACAGGCTGTTCTTATTGGCTTCCAGCTTTATTGCCCTTCCCTTATCGTCGGAAATAACCGCAACTCGATCTACGACCTCTATAAAATCCGACCTCTTCACCGTGAAGAAATTGACGTCCATTGAAGGAATTACCCTTTTGTAATCCGGAAAATTTCCGTCGACAAGCTTAGCGATAAAGAGAACATTTCCCAATTCAAACTGGATTTGATTTGAGGTGATGGTAATTACAATCTCACCCTGTGTAACGTCCAAAAGTTTTTTTATTTCCAAAACGGTCTTTCGTGAAATGATGACGCCCTGAATACTTTCATTTGCCTCCAAAGGAATCGCAGAAACAGAAAGTCTGTGCCCGTCGGTCGACGCCGCCTTCAGCATATCGTCTTCTTTATGCAGAAAAATCCCATTCAAATTATGCCTGTTTTCCTCGGGAGAAATCGAAAACTTCGTACGAGTAATGAGCTTATTAAAATCCGCTACCTTCAATTTAAAACGACAACTGTTCTCAAGAGTGGAAATTTGAGGAAAATCTTCCGCACTCAACGTGGACAGCTCAAACTTGGATCTCCCCGCGGTCACCTGCAACTTCTCTCCCTTATCGATGAGAGAAAACTCAGCTGCAACTTTATCCGGAATTTTTCTCAAAATATCACACAGCGTCCCAGCCGGAACCGCAACAACACCGTAAGTGTCGGCCTGAGCAGGAACCTTCTCAACTATCGAATGATCCAGATCCGTTGCTTTTATAGTTAACCCGCTGGCATTAAAATCCAACAAAACATGAGACAAAATAGGAACAACAGACTTTCTATCCGCTATACTTACGGTTCTCATTATTGCAGGCAAAATATCTTTTTTCTCTACTTTCGCTCTCATCTTTCACTCCACTATATATTTCTTGTTACAGAAAGCCTGACCCCCATACTTTGAGGCTTAACTTCATAAACCCATGGCTTACGTACACGATTATTGGAATCTTTTGAAGTAATAGAATACTTGACATCCAAACGGATATTCCAATCGTAATTTATCTTATGTTCAAAACCTATTCCAACTGTCGGAAAATAAGACCCGAAACTCTTTTCCGTTTCCCTGCCGCCGGCATCTTTCCGCACAACTTTTCCGAGAGTACGTGAAAAACCTATCATTGCGTACACCATATTCCCCTGCTTTGGAAATAAACACCCAAAGCGAACATTCATATTTAACCCGAATTGAGAATTAAATTTCAAACCGAAAGGATCTGTATCGTTCCGATAGTAAATTCCTTTGCCAAATCGATTCATCGCTTCCAACTCGATTCCGACATAATAGTCTCGGTAGAAGGATGTTCCGAATCCTGCCAACACCCCCAAATCAAACTGAGTTTTTGAAAAATCAGCTTTCTGAGATATCCCGGTCATTTCATTTTTAGCTGTCAATTTGTGTTTCACAAAAGTCGGACCAACACTGATTCCCCAGTACGCTCCCGTTATGTATTGATACGGCTCGTCCAACTCCATGAAATCATTGTTGTTTGAGTTTTCTGCAAAAACACAACCGTTGGACAGCAAAAGCAATCCCGCCAAAAATTTCTTCATAGGCCACCCACAATAACACACGTTCGTATTATAAAAGTAAAACAACCTAATATTCAACTGTGTAATTTCAAGAATCAGACAATATTTTATGTACTTCTTCGTCTTTTAACCAAATTGACTCATTTATTAAATGATCCATTTGAAATTTTCCGAGATTATCCGAAAAAGGAATGTGAGAATTTATACGTTGCGATTCGAGATATTCTATCCCAATGTATTCGATTTTATTTTCGTCGCAAAATTCACCGACACAGGAAAGATTTCTCAAAACATCATCGATGAAAATTATTTTTTTCGGAGTCCAGCCGATATATTCCAAAAAACTTCGGATACAATCACTTTTCGAAAAGATATCGCAAAACAAAATTCCATTACGAAAAATTGGATTGTGGTCTGTTCCGAAATCATTCAGCAATATATCTTCTTTTTGATCTGACCAGGATTTTTCAAAAAAATATCCCATTTCGTGAAGGTTATCGATTCGCCATTGCATAGGATCCGATACTTCTTTCAAAGGACGCACAGAATAGGATGTCGCGACCATATGCCGAACATTTCTTTTCGATAAATTCGCCACTAAATCCACCATATATTGATTCACAATATAGGTATTTTCGTTTATCAAAACCAACCTGATTTTATCGTAAAACTTATCTTTGGAAACAGATTTTTCATGCAAATAATTTCTCAAAAAATTCTGATTCTGAACCTTAAATGTTCCGACCTTTACCGTCGTCAAAACATTGTCGCAATCGAAAATCACTAAGCTATCTTCATCTGTATTTTTTGTTTCATTTTTGATCACGGATACATCATCTGCAGAAATTATTTTCATATTTTTTCTCTTTGAATTTGCTCTCCCAACGGCCAGCGCGGTCGAGGCTGGAAGTCCAACTTGTTAAATTGATTTCTTTTAAATTTTTCAACTCCGAGCCACGCGATCATTGCGCCGTTGTCCGTACAAAATTTTACCGGCGGCACCAAAAACGGAACAGAACCACAAGTTTTTTTCAGGCTCTCTCTTATCACCAAATTCGCCGCAACCCCTCCTGAAATTACTGCCGCATTTATTTTGATTTTTTGATTGGAACAGAAATTTAAAGCCTGTTTCATCTTAAAGGACATGATTTCCGCCACTGTTCTTTGAAAGGACGCAGCCAGATCTTTTCTGTCCTGAAGAGAATTACATTTTTGAGACGCACTTAACACAGCGGTCTTCAATCCGGAAAACGAAAAATCGTAATTTCCCCTGGAACACATCGGTTTCGGTAATAAAAATTTGTCGTGATCTCCTTCGTGATATAATTTTTCTATGATCGGCCCGCCGGGATACCCGAAGTCCAAAAGTTTCGAAACTTTATCGAAAGATTCTCCGACGGAATCATCCAAAGTCCGCCCCAAAATTTGAAAATTATCGATATCATAAACGACGCAAATCTGACAATGACCTCCTGACGCCAAAATTAAAAGATAAGGAAACTCAACCTCTTCAGTCAATCGTACAGAGAGTGCGTGTGCCTTTATATGATTCACAGCAATGAACGGAATTTTCTTCGCGAAAGCTAAACTTTTCGCAAATGTAGCCCCAACAATCACACCGCCAATAAGCCCCGGACCGCAAGTGCCGGCAATAGCATCTACGTTATCCAAAGACAGATTTGCATCATCCAAAGCCTTCGCTACAACAACATCGATTTTTCCCAAATGAGCACGAGCTGCAACCTCGGGAACGACTCCATTATAGGGTTTATGTTCTTCGATCTGGGAGTAAATAACGTTGGACAAAATTTCCTTTCGATCAGAAACAATCGCTGCGGCCGTCTCATCGCAACTGGATTCTATCCCGAGAACATACATCTACAAAATCTCGTAATTTTCCGCACTCGCGAACAACATTCTCAACAAAATATTGTTCAACTTATGGCTCGGACAAAAACAATTTATCCTTCCCTGAATCCAATATTGTGACAATGCCAAATCGCCGATTATGTCCAAAACTTTGTGCCTCGCGGATTCGTTTTCGAACCTCAATCCGTCATCGTTCAAAGGAATTCCCTTGTCATTGTAAATAACGGTATTTTTCAACGACGCCCCCAGAGCCAAGTTATGCTTTTTGACGTACTCCGCCTCCGAAACAAAACCAAAAGTTCGCGCTGGAGCAATTTTAGATACAAAATTATTTTTTGAAAAATTAAAAGTCACCGGATCTGTTTTTAATCCTTTCGCTTCGAAATCGCACTTCGCATTTATCTCGAAACCGTCAAAAGGTTCGATCTCTTCAAATTTTTCACCATCAGTTACCTTTACTTTTTTCAAAACTTTTAAAATTTTTCTGGACCGCATCTGCCTTTTTATTCCGACCCTGCTTATCTGTTCAACAAATCTCAGCGAGCTTCCATCGAGAATCGGAATTTCTTCCCCTTGAACCTCTATAATTGCGTTGGAAATTTTCATCCCGTACAAAGCTGCCATCAAATGCTCGATTGTTTTTAGAGAGGCTCCGTTTTCATTAGAAATTTGTGTACACATTGTTGCGTTTTCCACATTATCGTAACTCGCAACAATTTTTTCATTTTGAAATCCGCTGCCTCCTTTATCGGATCTGAAAAATATAATTCCGGTGTCTTTATCCGCAGGTTTTACCGTAACAGAACAGACTTTGCCTTTATGTACCCCGACTCCGTCCAAGGAAAAAGAACCCTTCAATGTAGCTTGATGCAATTGCAATCTCCAATAATTTTTCTGGCCTATGTTATAGTACTATTTGATTTTTATCAATCTTCATATTAGTATGTTCGCAGTATGAATTAGGGTATGTTTTCTCGTTTACCCGAGGGATACTGCCATTTTTTAGGAGCAAATCAAATGCATTCAAGTGATGTTAATAAGTTAAAACTTTACGTTGAAAAAATCGAAAATTTGGAAGCTGAAAAAGTTGAGATTCAAGAAAATATTTCCGACGTTTTCAAGCAGGCCAAAGCAGACGGATTCGATGTAAAAATCATGAAAAAAGTCATTAAGCTAAAGAAGATGAAAACAGAGGACCGTGAAAACGAAGACATGCTGTTGGATACCTATATGCTGGCTTTGGGAATGATTCCTTCTTCCGATGCCACTTCTGAATAGAAATTTTAACAGAGTTTTTCATGAAGTCCTTCGGTGACATTGTTTGTTCTTTTTTCGGTAGAGATTTGGGATTCAGCGGGGGGATTTTTTCTTCATTGAACTGTAGCAAATTCGTAGGAGATCGCATCGAGTCCGTCGAGAAAAATCTGGAGTTTGTACGAAAATCCGTCGGTGCAAAAAAATTAATAACACTAAATCAAATTCATTCTGCAAAATGCGTCGTTGTCGATGAAAAAAGTGAATCCGATCAGGAAGCCGACGCATTGGTCGCGCAATCTGAAGATATCGCTCTGGGAATTTTAACAGCCGACTGCGTTCCTGTTTTGCTGTTTGATCCGAACAAAAAAATCATCGGAGCAGCTCATGCCGGATGGAAAGGAGCGAAAATAGGAGTCGTTGAAAACACTGTCGAAAAAATGGCTTCTTTGGGAAGCAATCGTGGAGATATTGTCGCCGCAATAGGACCTTGCGTTCACGTCGAAAGTTACGAAGTCGGTGAAGATTTTTTGAGGAACTTTCCTGCCGAATATTTTACAAAAATTCGAGATAAAGATCATTTCGATATCGTAAAATTTTGCTATGACAGATTGAAGGAAAAAGGAATTTCGAAAATCTCAATTGATGAAATCGACACTTACAAAAATCACGAAAAATATTTCAGTTTTCGTTACGCGAGACAGAATTCAAACGGAGTTTGCGGACGAAATATATCTGTGATTTGCTTAAAATCGACGGCATAGGAACATGGAAATAATCTATACAAGGAATTCTGAAAAACTCGCAAAATCAATCGCTGAAAAATTAAATCTGTCAGTATCGCCGGCATTGGTAAAAAAATTCAACAACAACGAAATGCAGGTATCTTTACAGAAAGATTTCTCTCACGTAACCGTCGTCGCAAATACTCGAACAAATGAAGATTGGTTTGAATTATTTTTGTTACTCGATGCTTTGAAAAACACAAGAATTGTAAACCTGTGTCTGACCTATTCGGGTTATTCTCGCCAGGACAAAATCAATCCGAACGAATCATGCGGAAACATGCTTTTTTTTAAATTTCTTGAAACTTTCAATATCGAAAAATTTATATTTTTGGATAATCACAACGAGCCGATTCTAAGGACACCGTTCCAACATCTGTCGGCGCTGCCCCTACTTATTCGAGATATAAAAAACAAATATAAACTGGAAGATATTGTTATCGTATCTCCGGATTTGGGACGAGCAAAAGACGCCCAGTTCGTCGCGGAAACTTTGAAAACCGATTTGGCCGTTTGCGTAAAATCACGAAACGTGTTCAACAAGGTCAACAAAATAAAAGTATTGGGAAATGTCGAGGATAAAATTTGCGTTTTGATCGACGACATGATTGACTCCGGTGCAACTTTGTGTCATGCTTCCAACGCGTTGTTAGAAGTGAAGGCCTATAAAGTTGTAGCTTACGCGACCCACGGAATTTTTTCTCAAGGAGCTTTGCAAAGCTTAGCCTCTTCAAATATCGCGAGAATTGTTGTGACTGATAGCATTTGCTGCAGAGATAATTTGTCGGATAAATTTGAAAAATTATCAGTTACGGAACTGTTAGCAAACGCAATTAGAATACTAATTTAGTTTTTTAGAGAGGAGCAAAAAATGGCGACAGTTACTTTAGAAGCCAAGAAAAGAGAAAGTATCGGAACAGGTTCAGCAAGAGCCGACAGAAGAGAGGGATTTGTTCCTTGCGTAGTTTACGGAGACAGCCAGCCTTCCGAAAATATCTGCATCGCGAAAGATTTATTAAGTCGTTACGCTTACAAATCCAACTTTTTTTCCACAGTTTTCGAGATCAACGGAATCGGAAAGAAAGGTCAAAAGTTTGTGGCGAAGCAAGCACAGATTCATCCTGTAACCGATCAGGTAATACACGTAGATTTTATGAGAGTCGGAAAAGGAAGCCGTGTCACAGTTCGTGTTCCTATTGCTTTTACTAATGAGAATGCATCTCCGGGATTGAAGCAGGGTGGTGTTTTGAACGTACTGGCTCACGAAATCGATGTTGTTTGCGATCCTGAAAAAATTCCTGATCACATTGAAATCGATTTGACCGGATTCGAGTTCCACCACACGGTTCACTCGAACACAATTAAACTTCCGGAAGGCGTTTCGTTGCCGGTCAATGCCAAAACAGTAACCATCGCGACGGTTGTCGCTCCTACGATCATGAAGTCGGATGCACCGGCTGGTGCTGAAGCAACTGCCGAGACAACTCCGGAAGCGGGAGCCTAATCGCAAATGGTTGAACGTCTGTTGATTGTGGGATTAGGAAACCCCGGATCAGAGTATAAAAGCAACAGGCATAACGTAGGTTTTCAAATAGTAGAGACGATAGCGGAATCTGTCGCCTCTAATCCTTTTAAGAAAATGTCTCAAGTTGCAGAAATTTCCTCCTGTTTTTTTGAAAAGAAAAAGATTATTCTCGCGAAGCCTCTGACTTTTATGAATTTGTCGGGAAGATCCGTTAGATTTTTGATCGATTTTTATAAAATTCCGATAAATAAAGTTATAGTTTTTCACGACGATATTGATCTTCCGTTCGGCAGGGTAAAAATCAAAAAAGGCGGAGGAAACGGCGGTCACAATGGATTAAAAAGCATAGATAGCCTCGCGGGAAATGATTATTGGAGAGTTAGAATCGGCATAGGGCGATCTGCGAAGAAGTCTATGGTGGTGTCTTATGTTCTCGGAAATTTCACGCAAGAAGAATTCGAAAAATTACACGATATTAAGAAAATTATTTCGGAAAATCTATCGATTTTGGTCTCGAATGATCCTAAAAAGCTGGAATCTTTAATCAACTCATGAAAAAATTTATTTGTAATTCATTAGACGATACAAAAAAAGCCGCAAAATATTTTTCTGAATTCGCGAAACCGGGACAATGTTTCGCTTTGTATGGAAACTTGGGTTTTGGGAAAACGACTTTCGCTCAATATCTGATAAAAACTTTAAATCCGAAAATTGAGAACATAATCAGCCCAACTTTTAATATAATTCAAACATATCCGAGTAAAATTGCGGAAATTTGGCATGTCGATTGTTATCGACTAAAATCTGCAGATGAATTCTATGATCTCGGAATCGATGAAGTTTTTTCGGACTGCATAACTATCATCGAATGGCCAGAAATTATTGAAAATCTACTACCTTCCAACGTGATCAAAATTCAATTTTCCAAAACGGATGATCAAAGAATTATCGAGATAAAGTATGTCTGATTCTTACATTTATTCCAATTTTATGTTCTCCGAAATATCTAATGATTTTAAATATTATTTATGATACACTTGAGAGATTTGATTTGCTGAAAGGGCAGGCACATATGAAAAAATTTTTGAAATTTGCTGTTATTGGAATTTGTTCGTTGGTTTTTTTTGATTCGAATTGTGTAACCTTAAAAGTTACCTGTCGAGCGAAAGGTGTTGAGCTGAAGCTATTTCAAGAGGCTATTAATCAGTGGATAAAACTGACAGGTGATCAGCACAAAGTTGAAATAGTCACGCTGCCTCATTCCAGTAACGAATGCTTTGCGCTCTATAAGCAATGGCTAAGTGCTGAATCTTTTGATGTAGATATTTTGCAGATGGATTTTCCGTGGATAGGAGCTTTCGGAGATATCCTCATTGATTTGAATCAATTCTACAAAGACGGAGAAATCGATAAAGATGATATCTTTACGACCATAAAAAATAACATGCATTTCAACGGAAATATGGTAGCTCTCCCTGCTTATACCGATTGTGAGGTTATGTATTATCGAAAGGATTTACTAAAAAAATACAATCGATCTGTTCCGAATTCATGGCAGGAGCTTTACGAAACCGCAAAATTTATCCAAAAACAAGAAAGAAAAAGCAATAATAGATTTTACGGTTATATATTTCAGGCCAAAGCTTTTGAAATGCTGACCTGTAATTTCGTTCAATTAATAGACACTTTCGGCGGAGCTGTGATTAATAGAGAAGGACGTGCCGTCGTAGATTCTCAGGAATGCGTCGACGCATTGGTTTTACTTATCAATTGCTTAAAAAATGCCAGTACTAGAAGCGTGCTCAATTATTCAGAAGAGGAAGCTCGAGGATTATTTCAGTCAGGGAATGCCCTGTTTATGAGCAGTTGGCCTTACGCATGGTCACTGATGAATGATCCAAGCACCTCGGTTTCCGGCAGAATAGGTGTTATGCCAATTCCGACAGGTAATATGGAGAAAGGAAAGTCTTCTGGGGTTATTGGCGGATGGTTCTTTACTGTTTCTAAGTTCTCCAAGCATGGGGCAGTCGCTGCGGATTTGGTGAAGTTTTTGACATCCAAAGAGCAACACAAATTCCGTGCGGAATTTGCATACGCTCCAGCATATAAGAGCTTATATAAAGATCCGGAGATTTTGAAAAAGAACTCTTTCTTCAGCGTATTAAGCGACTCTTTGGAGAACGCCGTTGCAAGACCATCTTCGACATTCGGAAAGGATTACCCGAGAGCCAGTCATGAGATATTCAACCTTATTAACACCGCTCTTACGGAGAGTCTGGAAGAAGTTAGTGTCGAAAAAATAGCCAAGAAATATTTGGGAAGACTTAATCGAAGGTTGAATAAGATTATAGATCGACAAAAAGATTCGAAAAAGAAAAAATCTTCGGAGGGTATCTTTCAAAAACTAAAAGATATATTAGGAACCTCTTCTGAGTCGAATTAGTAGAATCAAAGTAAAATGAAAAACGCGGTTTGTTTGAAAGAAAAAGGAATGCGGAGTCAGAACAGCGGAAAGATAATTGAAATGCCAGGGGGAAGCGGACGATTTCGCAGTGAAAAAAAACGGCGAAACTTGATCAATTGGTTCTTTCTCGCCCCGTGTCTGTTTGCACTGACTCTTTGTGCAGGCTGGCCTCTTCTTAAAACGATTTATTTCAGTTTCACCGATGCAGCATTGGACAGTCTGAATAATTTTCAGTTCATCGGAATCGATAACTTCGTCAATCTTGCGCGAGATCAGGATTGGTGGATCGCGGTAAAGAATACTCTTGTAATTACTGTCGTTGCAGTTCCTTTGGAAACGATTTTCGGTATGATTATCGCGCTGATCTTACACAAAAATTTCAAAGGACGCGGTTGGATGAGGGCAATAGTTCTTATTCCGTGGACCATCCCGACGATTGTTTCGGCGCGTATGTGGGCATGGATGCTTAACGACGTCTACGGAATTATGAATGAACTGCTGATTCGCGTCGGAATTATCGACAGTCCGATTCCTTGGATTGCAGACAACACTCTTAGTATCGTATCTATAATTTTGGTCGACGTCTGGAAAACGACCCCTTACATGGCACTGCTGTTGTTGGCGGGTCTGCAATCTCTTCCACAGGATTGTTTCGAAGCGGCCGAGGTCGACAGCATTCCTTTCCGCAAGATATTCATGAAAATTATTCTTCCGTTGATGAAGCCGACGATTATTGTGGCAATGATTTTCCGCATACTTGATACCTTCAAGATATTCGATTTGGTTTACATCTTGAGCAGCGGAAACAGCGCGACCGCAACGATGTCCGTATTCGCGCGGAAACATTTGGTCGATTATGCTGACGTTGGATTTGGATCGGCAGCAGCTACAGCGCTGTTATTTTTCATAGCATTTTTAAGTATTTTTTACATTTCGTTTAACAGAAGAAAATTAAATAAGTTGAGTTAACATGATCAAAGCTGAAAACAAGTGGAAATATAAAAGATTGTTGAAGAACGTGGCATTTGCTGCTATCTGCCTGGTAGTTGCGGCGTGTTGTTTATTTCCCTTTTATTGGGCGGTAGTTTCATCGTTTAGAGATGGGGCAAACATTTTCTCCACCGATCTTTGGCCTACCCACTTAAGCTTTGAAAATTACAAAACGGTATTCAGAGATAAAACTTTCCTTTGTTCCTTTTGGAACTCGGCTGCTGTTGCTACCATGACGGCATTTCTTACTTTGACGGTATGTTTATCCGCAGCGTATCCGTTGGCGCGGCACAAATTTCCCGGAAGAAAGCGTGTTCTTATGATCGCTCTCGGAGTTACGACTTTGCCTCAGGTTGCAGTATTGTCGGGAATGTTCGAGTTGATTCGCGTTTTGGATATCTACAACGAAAAAGCCGCATTGGTCCTGTCCTACATGATTATTACAGTGCCTTTCACCCTCTGGACGATGACAAATTTCATGAGAAGCATTCCGAAAGAAATCGAGGAAGCAGCAATCATGGACGGAGCGAGCCAAAGAGTTATTTTGACAAAGGTATTTTTGCCGATATTAGGTCCCGCAATCGTCACAACAGGATTGTTGGCGTTCATCGCGGCATGGAACGAATTTTTGTTCGCCCTCACCTTCACACTCACTAATCAAGCGCGAACTGTTCCTGTCTCACTGGCATTGTTCAGCGGAGCCAGCCAACACGAAGTCCCTTACGGATTGATTATGGCCGCCAGCGTTCTGGTCACTCTTCCTTTGGTAATGCTGGTCGTGATATTCCAGCGAAGAATCATTTCAGGATTAACCGCCGGCTCAGTGAAGGGGTGATTTCTGCAAAACTATTTCGGAAACTTGATATAAAATCTGTAATCAAGCGTCAGTTGCTGTTTGCTTTGCCTTTCCCGTGAACTTTATCACAACTCAAAAATATTTTTCTCTTTGATTTTATCAACAAACGCCGTAACCCCCCGCACTTTAGGGCGAGGATATAAGGCGAGAAAGGATTTAATCAGGAGAAGATTGATTTTCGATATATTGACGAAGAACGGAGATAGG
>CACWKL010000026.1 GCA_902761495.1 uncultured Pseudomonadota bacterium | reverse complement strand
CTTCTTCTATTCCTCCTTCAAATTTTACTCTCCGGTATTTTGCTGGAAATACCAAATGATACATCAGAATACTAACTTTATGGCTTTTGTGTACGTATTTACTCATCTCCTCATTATACGCCGCAAGCGGCGGGGTATTATACCCTTAGAGATTAAAAACATTATAGATTTTTAGTAAAATGTTCCGGTTTTAGTTTTTATGAAAAGGAGAAAGCTTTGAAAGTACAAAAGAACAGAAAAATATATGAAATATTATGTGCATCGTTGTTTCTCAGTTCTGTAAATACATCGGCAGCGGGAATGCTGGAAACCAGCGAGCAACAAAATAAAACATTTGAAATAAATCAACCTTTATCGGAATGGCCGAAAGTGTCTACGTTATCAAAGGAAGAAGAACTTTGTTATGAACTAACATGGGATAAAAATAGGAGCTTAGAAGAAAACCAGAGGAAGCTAATTAAAAATTTTATATCAAGTTGTTGTGATTTTTCTTTCAGAATAAAAGAGAAAGGGTTAACTGGAATATATTCAGGTAAGTTTGATGACGGAGAAAACTTAGTTTTTATAGACAAGGAAACATGGATATTTGTAGACCACAGTTCAGGTGGGATAATGTTTTTCAATGAAAAAGATGGAAACAACGGATTAGAAGCGCATCCGAGAACAGGTTTATTACATAATATAAGGCCCTTGGATTTTAAAGAATGGATGAAGTGTGAATTCGAGAGATATATGCAGAGAATTGTCGAAGATCCAGTGGGATGCGAAATATTACGGGTGTCAATAGCAAAATACGAAGCAGGCCAGAGAGAGTTGCCGCGAATAAAGTTCATACCGCAAGATGATCCGAAAATGAGTTTGGCCTACACACCGGGAAGTTATGTGTGGAAACATGCAAGAAGAATAGGGAGATCGGAATTCGATAGATACTCAGAATTTTGCAAAGAAAATAGATTTATAATATTTTCACCGGAGTGGTTTAATATGGACCAAACGGGATTAATCCTGAAATTGAACAAAATAAAGTCCGGGGCTGAAGATTTTATATTGAAAAGGGGGGTTATTCCCAGAGAATCAAGCTTAATATTCCAAATAATATACGCAATGCATGTTGAAGGAACCGACTCTGATGGAACTCAGATAATCGAAAAAAGAGATAATCAAAATTATTTTCGAGGTAATTTGGATGGAGTGGGCCATTTTTCGATATTGAGGAAACGACTAAATGTCTTGATTTTCAAAAATGATAAAATACTTCGAACGATGTATGGGTTAACAAAACAAGGGTTAGCCCCTTTTGTAAGTGAGTCATCCTATACGTCAAGCCGGTACAATTATATAAGACCGGTATACGCAGTTCCAAAATCGGGTATCATCGTGAACGGAAAAAGATTAGACAAAAAAGAATCTATTAAAATTTTGAAGAAATTTTTGAAAACAAATAGTGACTTGTATAGACATTTTTTATCCAGAAAATTATCTTCTCTGAAGTACCCGAAATTCGGAATCGGTCGGTACAGGTGCGCCGATGTTGATTTTGAAAAAAAAAGAACAGTAAAATAATAGAGAAGGACAGCTCTTTATGCAGCACATCCCCCACTCGAGTTGCTCTGTATGCCGATCTCGTCAGTTTTTCTGAAAAATTCACGAAACAATCCGTGTACCGAACAAAAAACCCGGCCAATGGCCGAGCCCATACGAATCTTAAAAAAACTTATTTTATTTTTGCTTCTTTGAAGAGGACGTGCTTACGGACCACCGGATCATATTTTCTCATTTCCATTTTTTCCGGTTGTTTTCTCGGATTTCTTTTCTTTACATAAAAAAAGCCTGTGTCCGCAGTGCTAAGCATCTTTACAAGCATCGTTGCTGATTTAGCCATATTAAACTCCAATAAAACAGGGGGATTGTATCACGCGTTACAAAAAAACTCAAGTAGCAAACTGCTCTTCGAGAATCTTCTTCTCCAGAGTGTTATCGGGATCCAGTAAAAGAGAAAAGGTCAGCGATTTATCTCGTACAATTTTTACACTTACGGCATTTCGGAATTCTACATAATCGGCGACTGCGCAGACCGGCCTAGAGTCAGGGTGCAAAACTTTCAGTTCGACACAAGTTTCTGCCGGAAGCAATGCTCCTCGCCAGCATCTTGGACGAAACGAACTAATCGGTGTCAAAGTCATCAAAGCCGCTCCCGAAGGAATAATAGGTCCACCTGCGGAGTAATTGTAAGCAGTGCTACCCAGGGCTGAGGAGGTTATTAGTCCATCGCATACCAACTCTTCCAGTCGGACTACACCGTCGATTTTTACTTGCAATTTGGCCGACTGATGAGTTTCTCTGAGCAAATATACCTCGTTGACCGCAACTGCGGAATACATCTTCCCGTTTTCCTTTTCCACTAGTGCTCGAAGAGGGTGAAATTTTAACGGCACAGCTTTTTTTATTCTTTGAACTAAATCTTCTTTTTGGTATTTATTCGTAAGAAACCCTAACTCGCCGCGATTCATTCCATAAATCGGCAAGTTATGTTGATAATTTTCATGAAATGCTCTGAGAATCATTCCATCCCCAGATAGAACAACTACACAATCAGCTTCGTAGATAGGACACTGTCCGTAAATTTCCATCATCGCCTCATAGGCGTTTCGGGATTTTGCATTAGAAGAATAGACAAAATGTATTTTCACGAACCACTCCAACGATCATACTATCACACAATTTTTGGATCGGTAAAGCTAATTATTTTCCGAAAGGGATGCCATTTTCTCGACCAAGTCCAAAATCTGCCTTTTTAAATCCGGATCTTTAATTTTTGAAAAATAATTAAGCAACAAAATGGATTCTTTATCGTCGTGAACTTGATACGATACATTCTCATCGTCATGCAACACGGTTTTTTTTGTGTAGCCGTTTACGAAATATGAAAAACTTACACCCAGAATTGTTGAAATTTGAAATAAAGTGCTGGCACTGATCCTGTTTTTACCGTTTTCATACTTCTGAATTTGCTGAAACGATACTCCCAACTTTTCACCGAGTTCTACCTGGGTTATGCCCAATGAAGAACGCCGTAATTTAACTTTTTGTCCGATAAAAGAATCTAAGTTTGTAACTCCCGGACCATATTCCATAACAACACCCCCATATAGATTTTATTCTAGCATAAAATAGAATTTTTTTAAAGAATGTGAAGAGGAGATTTCTTTTTCAATCTGGTAAAACACGTTGATAAATAAAGAATTACAACCATAAATTGTGGAGTAATTTTTAACGATAAATCTCGAAAATTATACTAATAATTAGATTTTATTTAAGAGAAATAATGAGTTACTGAATAATTTTGGGTCGCTTTAAATCGGTGTAGATATATACTAAAAGTTGTGCGCTTTCAATAAGTTTAGTAATAAAAAATGTTAAAAATCGAAATACGAAAACAAGCACAAATAATATTGCAAGTCACTACGGTGTTGTCATACAATATAAAAGCGAGGTGTTAGTATGAATGTTTACATGGATTATCAGGCGACAACTCCCTGCGATAAGAGGGTTGTCGAGGAGATGCTTCCATATTTTACGGAAAAGTTCGGGAATCCTCATTCGGGGCATGCTATGGGTCTCGAAGCAAATGATGCCGTAGACGATTCTCGGAAAAAAATAGCGGATCTTATCAATGCAAAGGATCCTCGTGAAATCGTTTTTACCTCGGGAGCAACTGAATCCAACAATTTAGCGATTAGAGGCGCGGTGCATTACTACAAGAGTAATCGGAAGAAAATTATAACTTCGACAATCGAACACAAATGCGTTTTGGAAACTTTTCGTTCGCTTCAGTCGGAGGGTTATCAGGTGGTGTTTGCTCCCGTTCTGAGCAACGGTATTGTCGATATGGATTTTTTGAAAAAAGAAATCGATGACAACACGATTTTGGTTTCGATTATGTCAGTCAACAACGAGATTGGAACGATTCAGCCGATAAAGGAGATCAGTAAGCTTTGTCGAGAGCACGGCGTTTTGTTCCACACGGATGCTGCCCAGGCGGTGGGAAAGATTGAAGTCGATGCAGGCGACGTTGATTTGATGAGTATTTCCGGGCATAAAATTTACGGACCGAAAGGCGTTGGGGCGTTGTACGTCCGCATTAAACCGAGAATTCGTTTGGCTCCGCTGTTTGCCGGAGGCGGTCAGGAGAGAGGAATCCGTTCGGGAACTTTACCCGTTCCGCTGTGTGTTGGTTTCGGTAAAGCTTGCGAAATTGCGAAAAGTGAAATGGTTCAGGAATCGCAGCGGCTGACCGAGATGAAAAATTATTTCATTGACAAGATTTTGACGCGTCTTGAGAAGGTCTATCTAAACGGAGATCGTGAAAGAAGAATTCCGGGTTGTTTGAATTTCAGTTTCGAGGGAGTGGAAGGTGAGAGCATAATGTTGGGTATGCCCGAGGTTTGCATTTCTTCTGGGTCTGCGTGTACTTCGGCGTCTCTTGAGCCGTCTTATGTTTTGAAGGCGATTTCGATAAGAGAAGATTTGGCTCATTGCTCTTTGAGAGTTGGACTTGGTCGGTTTACGACTTTCGATGAAGTCGAATATGTATCCGATAAAATCATAGAGACAGTTACTCGATTGCGCAGCATGAGTCCACTTTGGTAAAGGGAGAAAATTGTGAAGTATTCAGAAAAATTGATGGAGCTTTATTCGAATCCGAAAAACGTCGGAAGTTTGGATGAGAAAGATGAAAATGTCGGAACTTCGGTTGTAGGCGCGCCGAGTTGTGGTGACGTCATAAAGCTGCAGATAAAAGTCGATGACGAAGGAAAGATTGCAGATGCGAAGTTTAAAACTTTTGGGTGCGGTGCGGCGATCGCATCGAGCGCATTGATTACTGATTGGGTTCAGGGTAAAACTCTGGATGAGGCAAAAAAAATAAAGAATCAGGACGTCGCGGAATATTTGTCGCTGCCTCCGGTGAAGGCTCATTGTTCGGTTCTGGCGGAAGAAGCTATCGAGAAAGCGATTGAAAATTATTTATCCAAAAAGGGAGAGGGGACATGCAAAAAATAATAAGTTTCACAGAAAACGCATTGGGTTTTTTGAAAAAGTCGATTTCTGCAGAAGAATGTTTAGGCATGAGAATTAACGTTGTTTCAGGTGGATGCAGCGGCATGACATATGAGTTGAACTTCGTAAATGAAAAGAAAGATGAAGATCTTTTGGTCGAAGAAGGTGACGTAAAGATTTTCGTCGCGCCAAAAGCCGTGATGTTTATCTCCGGGATGACCATGGACTACGTGAAAAGTCCAATGGGTGGAAGTTTGGTTTTTCAAAATCCAAACGCGAAAACAAAATGCGGCTGCGGAAAATCTTTCAGTGTGGATTCATCTCTATGCTGCAGCGGAAATTGTTGCTCGTAAAATGAATTACTTTAAGATTTTGAAGATTCCGATTGCGTACAATATCGATGTCGATTTGATGACACGGAATTATTTTTCCTTGCAGCAGAATTCGGAAAATTCTGTTGGTTTTGGTGTGTTGAACGAGGCTTACAATGTCCTGAAAAATAATGTCAGAAGGGCGGAATATTTTTTGAATTTGAAAAATATTTCCACGGAAACGATGCCGGCGGGACTATCCGTAAAAATGTTCGAGATGCGAGAAAAGTATGCGTCATTGGAGAACGACGAGGATAAAATCGTGTTTCAAAACCAAATCAAAAAGAAGATAAAAGAACAGGTTTCGATGCTGAAAGAAAATGAGGATGATTTAGAAAAGTTTTCCGAAATCTTCAGTGAGTTGAAGTTTTTGAATTCATTTTTGGAAAAAGAAAGAGCAGATGTTTACGGTAGGAATTGATTTGGGGACGACCGCTTCGGTCATATCGTATTTGAAGGACGGTACGCCGGAAGCGATTCAAATAGACGGTGGCGTAACGGTTCCATCGGTGGTAAATTATTCGGAAGATCGCCCGATTGTTGGTAGTGAAGCGATCTACAATGCGGACAGCGCGAACACGATTTTTTCTGTAAAACGTCGTATGGGAAGTAATGAAAAAATTTTCGGTCGCAGTCCGGCGGAAATTTCTGCGGATATTCTTTCGTACATAAAAATGTCGGCGGAAATGAAGCTGGGAAAGAAAATTGACGCGGCGGTGATTACCGTTCCTGCTCATTTTTCCGACGCGCAAAGAACTGCAACCAAACAGGCTGCGTCGATTGCCGGGATAAAAGTTTTGCGTTTAATTAACGAGCCGACGGCAGCGGCAATCGCTTTCGGTTTGGACAAAAGGAAAAATGGAATTTTCGCAGTTTATGATTTGGGCGGAGGAACTTTCGACTTTTCCGTATTGAGGTTGTCCGATGGAATTTTTCAGGTTTTGGCGACAGGTGGGGATAATAATCTGGGCGGCGACGATGCAGATGAAAAAATTCTCGAGGACAATTTCCGAAGAAATGATATTACGGATCCGACGCTTAATGAAAAAATGTTGGGAAAGCGAGTTGCAAAATTTTTGAAAGAAAATTTAGGCGATCAGGAATCTGTGAAAAAAGATTTTGCGGTTCGGGATAAAATTTGCAAGTTTGAATTGACTCGCAAGAAGGCGAAAAAATATCTGAAAGAAATATTTGCGAGGACTTTTTTGATTTCTTCCCAGGTTTTGGAAGATGCGGAAATTTCTTCGGAAGATCTCGACGGGATTGTTTTGGTTGGAGGGATGACTAAGCTCGATTTTATAAAAAATTTTGTTGCGGAAAATTTCAAAACAAAAATTTTCGATGATATCAGTCCCGAAAAAGCGGTTTCTTTTGGCGCGGCGATCCAAGCGAATTCGATTGTCGAAAAGGACGGAATGTTGCTGATTGATGTCGTGCCGCTGACTCTGGGAATCGAAACTTTCGGTGGCGGTGTCGACAAAATTATTCATCGTAACACGCCTATTCCGATAGCCGAGCGGAGAGAATATACCACCTATCAAGATAATCAAACGGGAATGAAATTTCGGGTTTTGCAGGGCGAGCGTCCGTTGGCAGATGAGTGCCGAACTCTCGCAAATTTCGAGCTGAAAGGTATTCCGGCATTGCCCGCCGGACTTGCTCGAGTTATTGTGGAATTTTCAATAGATGTAAACGGACTTTTGGACGTGAAGGCTTATGAAAAAAGCACGGGTGTCAGTCAGGAAGTTGTCGTTGAATCTTCGGCAGGATTATCAGATGAAGATATGATGGAAATTTTGGAAAAAGCTTTCAGTAAAAAAAAGAGCGATCAAATTAAAGCGAATAATATCGCAATAAAAATTGAAACCGAAAGGTCGATCAGATTTTGGAAATCGATAATTAAAGAAATTCCCGAAGATTTCCAAAAAATCGCATCAGAGAAAATTTTGAAGCTGGAAGAAATTTTGGCTAGAGAAAAATTTCAGGAGGTTATTCCGTTGAAGAATGAGTTGGAAAATATTTTCGGAAGATTTTTGGATGAAATTATCAACAATCATCTCAGCGGAAAAAAATTACGGGACATACGGGGAGTGCGGTCATGAATATTACATTTATATTGAAAGATGGAACAAAAAAAATTGTTGCTTTTGAGGGGGGCCAAACAATGTTGCAAGTTGCCGAGGAAAATGGAATAAAACTCAATAGCAATTGCGAAGGGTTTGGTGTATGTGGCGGATGCCATGTAAAAATCGAAAATTTATTGGATAAATTGCCGGAAGTTTCCGAAAAAGAGAATGATACGCTGGACAGGGTTTCCGGAGTTAGCATGGATTCTCGTTTGGCATGTCAGATCGTTTTGAATTCGAATTTGAATGGGTTGATTGTAAAATTAATTTGATTGAATGTTCGATTTACCGAAGAATATTTTATTCCGTCTTGATGAGTTGTCCGAAACTTATGGGTTGGATAAAAATGAGGCTCGGGCGTATTCTGAACTTTTCAAAAATTATCGAAATCAAAATTTTAAAGAGATGAATTTTTCTCATGCAATTGCTTATGCTCTGGGAAGAATGCCTGCAACCTACGGTGTAATAAAATATGTTCTGGAAAGATTCAAAAATACTGGGGAAAATTTTTCGAATATCTTGGATATAGGCGCCGGAGTGGGGGCTTTAAAGATTGCTCTTCAAGATTGTGAAATAAATTACGAGGCTTTGGAAAAGTCCGAAGCAATGAGAAAAGTTTTCAGAAAATTAAATGGCGATAATTCGAAAATTTATTCGAAGGATTTTCAGAAATTTCAAGCAGAAACTAGTTATCAGGCCGTTTTTGCTTCTTATTTCATAAATGAAATAGAAGATAAAATTTTAGCTCTGAAAAAAATATTCGACTTGTCCGAAAAATATGTTTTTATTTTGGAACCGGGCACTCCAAGTGGCTTCAAAAATATTCTTGAGGCAAAAAAAATCGCAGCGGAGTTGGATTGGTATCCGCTTCTGCCTTGTACAACTCGAGATTGTAAATTGTCGGACAAAGATTGGTGCCATTTTTCAATTCGATTACCAAGAACAAAGCATCATATGAAGTTAAAAAATGCCGCTTTGCCTTACGAGGATGAGAAATTTTGTTACGTGATTTTTTCGAAAAAGGAAACGAAATTTTTTAAAAATAATATCATTATAAAAAGACCGATAAAAAAGTCCGGGCATACGATTTTTGATGTGTGCACAAGTGATGGAATTCATCGAGTTGTGCGTACGGATAAAGCGAGCAAAAAATTGCAGTGGGGAGATCAATTATGAAATATCGCCCGAGATGTATATCAAAAATTATTAAAAATTCCTATCAATATATTGTAGAATTGTCTGGAGATAGATGGCGCGTTGCCAAGGGGCAGCACGGTGTTCAACATTTGGGTGATTTGCTGTTGACGGGAACAATCATTCTTTGAGAGGCGTTGTTATGGAGAGTTGATTTGTGTAGGCAGATGTTAATTGAAGAATGGTTTAAAAGTTTGGGAAGCACGGTTCTTCGGATAGCCAGCGTGACTTTGTTTGCTGTTTTGCTTTCTTATTTTCTTGATTCATTATGTCGGTACATTGATAAAACTCTGACTCCAAATGAAGAGGTTCCTGTTTTTGTAATTAATTTGGATAGCGCGAAAGATCGGTTGAGTTTTTTGGATTCTCAGTTGGATAATTATTCGAGATTTAGCGCGGTTGATTGGCGAGAAATTTCGGTTGGCGAAGATGAGCCTGTTTTGGATAGTGAGCCAGAAAGGATGACGATTTCTTCGTTTATTGAAGGTCGAAGTGATATGAAAAAATATGTAGCTGAATGTCTTCGTTATCCGGATACTAAGTTACGATTGTATAAAAAATATTTTCGGGAAAATGATATCGGGTGTTTTTTCAGCCATCTTGCATTATGGAATCAGTGCTATAAAGATGCTTATGACAAAATTTTAGTTTTTGAGGATGACGTCGTGTTGAAGCCCTTTTTCCGAACGAAATTAAAAATGTTTTTACGGAAGATTCCTCAAGATTTTGATATCGCGTTTTTAGGATGTCGCGATAGTTTCCGTAAAACTCGACCGTTTCGCATCGGTATGCATGCTTATGTTATAAATTTGCGAAAAACCAATTTGAGAAAATTTTTCGCCGATTTTTATAGCATGTTTCCGATTGATTATATGATGGGGATGACTTTTAGAAAGCTGAAATGTTGTTTCAACAGGAAACAAATCCTTGCAGTAAACGAGGAGTTCAAATCTCATGATGAATTTGACGCCGATGTTGTCGATCCCGAAGATTTAGCAAGTTTTCGAAGCGAGATCGGAGATTTTTTTGAAAATCATTTTAAATGATCGTCAAATTTTGATTCAACAATTAGTGGTACCGATAGGCGGTATGCGTCTTCCATGATTTCTTTTATTACGGGAATGCTTTTTTTTACAAATTCATCCGGAGTCTCGAAAACCAGTTCGTCGTGAATTTGAATTATCATCGAAGACTGGAAATCCTTGAGATGTTTCGAAACTTTTATCATCGCGATTTTTACAATGTCCGCAGCGGTCCCCTGAATAATCGCGTTGAACGCTTGCCTTTCTCCGAACTGTTTCAACATAGGATTTTTTGAATTGATTTCTTTCGAAAAACATCGGCGCCCGATTAAGGTTTCGACATGTCCGTTTTTACGAGCAAAGTTCAGAACATCATCGCGGAATTTCTCGAATTCAGGAAACCTTTGAAAATAATTTTTTATATAATTTCTCGCTTCAGAATTCGAAATATTTAAATTTTTCGCCAATCTGAAATGCGACATACCGTAGATAATTCCGAAGTTAACTGTCTTTGCTCGAGCGCGCATTTCCGGAGTTACGTTTTCCAAATTCACATTGAAAATTTGTGATGCGGTTGCTTGGTGGATGTCCAAATTTTTCAAAAATGCGTCTTTCAAAAATTTTATATCCGCCATATGAGCTAGTACTCGCAATTCGATTTGAGAATAATCAAACGAAACCAACTTGCTTCCCTGCGGGCTGATAAACGCAGATCGAATTCTTTTTCCCAACTCTGTTCGATGAGGAATATTCTGCAGATTCGGACTCGATGAAGAAAGTCGCCCCGTAGAAGTTGCCGTTACATTAAATCGAGAGTGAAGTCTATCGTCTTTTTTGTTCAACAAATCACAAAGTGAATAAGTGTAAGTGGAAAGCAACTTGGACAACTTTCTCCATTGAACCACCAATTTTGGGATCGGGCTGTAATCGTACAACTCTTCCAAACTTTCAATATCCAGCGAATTTTTTTTTGATGGTTTCGGAATTTTTAATTCATCGAACAGCAATTTTGATAATTGTTTTCCCGACGCTGGATTAAATTCTTGTCCAGCGATCGAAAATAATTCCATTTCGGTATTTTTAATTTTTTCCTTTAATTCTTTCGCAAAATTTTGGAGCTTTTCCTTCGAAACCAAAATTCCTTTTTCCTCCATTTTATTCAGGATAGGAATTAAAGGCATATCAATTTTCTGGTACACATCCATTAAATTATTTCGAATTAATTCCGTTCGAAAATTTTCAAATTCATCAAACATGAGAGACGCCAACAGGCAGCATTGTTCTACGTTACAAATTTCGGAGAAATTAAACTTGCAGATATAGGAATCATTATCCGGAAACAGGTCGGAAATTTTGTTTCCGATGACCCCATGAAGCAAATATCCCATCGCGCCGATATCATTAAATGATCTCATGTTTGGGAATAGTCTGAGAGCGCCTCGTAATCCGATTTTTTCTATCGATTCGTTTTTCAAACACGGATCCAAAACTTTTTGAATATCACAATAACTAAGAATATTTTTTTCAGTAAATAAATTCTCTTCGCCGTCATCTCGAACGAAAAAACAACTGACGATATGAGATTCTGTGCAGATGACCAAAATTTCGCTTTGATTAAAACAAGTGGTGGAAAAAATACTGAATTTTTTCGCTCGACTCATCTCAAAAAAATTTTTCAGTTCGTTTAGTTTTGAAAAGTTGAGATAACGCCGCTGCCTTTCTTCGATTTGATTGAACTGTTTCTCAAATCTTTTCACTAGAGAATTAAACTTATATTTATCCAAAAAGTTTTTCATTTCTTCCGGATTAAGATTTATTTTGAAATTCGAAAAGTCTTTGTCGATGGGAACATTTCTGCAAAGGGTGACCAACTTTTCGGAAATCTTCACCATCTCTTTTTGGTTGATTAATTTTTCTTTTAGTTTCGGTGGCGTTATATTTTCGATTTCTGTATATATATTCTCCAGCGATTGAAATTGGTTGAGCAACTTTGCCGCGGTTTTAGGACCAACACCTTGGATTCCCGGAATATTATCGGTGGAGTCTCCCATCAATGCCTGCAGCGACACCATTTTATGCGGCGCCACTCCGTATTTTTCCAAGACTTCTTTTTCTTTTATAATCTTTGATTTTATGGGATCGAATAAATAAATATCTTCATCGATCAGCTGCATCAAATCTTTGTCGGAAGCTATGATCCGGACTTCATAATTTTGCCGAGATAACTTTGTCGCGATTGTCGCAATGATATCGTCAGCTTCATATCCGACTGTCTCGATTACGGGAATCCCGAAAGCACGACACGCTTCGATCAAAATTGGAAATTGCGATTTTAAATCGGCCGGTGTTTCGTCTCTATTGTTTTTATATTCGGGATAAATCTCCCTGCGAAAAGTATCGCGTCCGGCGTCGAGCGCAACGCAAAACAAATCAGATTCGTGCTTTCCCAGAAGAGAAATAAGCATCGAACAAAATCCATATACTGCACCGACGGGATTACCGTCGGGAGCGGTTAGTTGCGGCAACGCATAAAATGCTCGGTAAATAAAATTCGATCCGTCTACCAAAATTGCCAGCCTCTTTTTTTCGGAATTTTCTCCACAGTTTGATTTTGTTTCAACAAAATCTGGCTTGGCAGTTTTGTCAACCAACCCCCCTTCCGATTCAAATTTTTCGTTAGCGGATTCCTTTTCCAATGAAATTTTTTCTAAATCAGAAGAGCTTTTTTTTGATTGAAAATTCGAAGTAACGTCATCACTGAAATCACAATCCAACAGTGAAAGCTGGTCTTCAGATTTGATGACGTTTTTCTTCAAATTCAATCCCTTTAATTTATTGTTTTACCTGATTTTGAGATTCCATCTGCTGCTGATACAAGCTCGCAAAATCAACAGGAGCCAAGAATAACGGAGGGAAACCACCTTCATTTACCGTGTTGGAAATTATGCTCCGAGCAAACGGGAACAACAAACGAGGGCACTCGATGTATAAAATCGGGTTCATTAATTCCTTATCAACTCCCTTTATCAAAAACTCGCCGCAGTAGGTTAATTCCAATACAAATAAAGTCGTATTCTTTACCCTTGCGGTGATTTCGGTGATCAGTTCGACGCTATAAACATCTTCCTGCTTTGTTTTGTTTGTATTAACTTTTAACTGAACATCGATATTCGGCTGTTCATTGGAAGTAGTGATTTGCGAAATCGGATTTATATTCTCAAAAGACAAATCCTTAGTGTATTGAGCAACCACTCCCAAAACTTGTTCTTGCTGTTCTTCTGCCATAATTCCTCTCTAAAAAATAACCTCATAAATGATACAAAACGAGCAAAAAGAACTCAATGCGAAAGAAAAATAAATTTGGTATCGAAAAGGCTGACTTTTTCTGATTTATCAATAAATGCCGTAACCCCCCGCACTTTAGGGCGAGGATATAAGGCGAGAAAGGATTTAATCAGGAGAAGATTGATTTTCGATATATTGACGAAGAACGGAGATAGG
>CACWKL010000025.1 GCA_902761495.1 uncultured Pseudomonadota bacterium | reverse complement strand
GTGGACATTGCAGGGTTCGAACCTGCGACCCCCACGATGTGAACGTGATGCTCTACCGCTGAGCTAAATGTCCAGTCCTTAATATTTGAATGGTGGAGCCGAGGGGAGTCGAACCCCTGACCTCGACGATGCGAACGTCGCGCTCTACCAACTGAGCTACGACCCCAATGTTAAAAAAAGTGAAACGAGAATACGTTCCACGGTGAACTAATAACCTTCGCGTTCCATACGCTTTCTAAGCAACTTTCTGGTGCGGCGAATCGCTTCAGACATTTCTCTCACTCTTCTCTCTGATGGTTTCTCAAAATGCCTGCGTAATTTTATCTCACGAAAAATCCCTTCGCGTTGCATTTTCTTTTTCAAAGCTCTTAAAGCTTGATCGACATTATTGTCACGTACAAATACGAGCACTATTCCTCCAAAATTTCTTTTACCTACTTTATACAGTAACAGCTCTCGTCTTTAAAGATCTTTTGTAAAAAAAATGTTAAGATCTCTTGTTTTTGAAAAAATTTTTTAGTAGGAGCTCCGATTCGGATCCTAAAATGCCCCCGACGACCTTCGGTTTATGAGTGGAATGTTGGAAAATTTGCGCACCGTTGGCAACCGCTCCGTATTTTGGGCTGTAGGCTCCGAAGTACAAATTTTTGATATGTGCCAGCGAAATTGCCTGAGCACACATGGCGCAGGGTTCGAGGGTCACGTATATGTCACATTGGTCTAAAATCCGTACATCCAGAATTTCGCAAGCCCGCTGAATTGCCAAAATTTCAGCATGAGCAATGGGATCTTTTCGCTTCATGACCTCATTTCCGGCAGCAACTATCAGGTTGTCATTTTGTGCGATAACAGCTCCGATCGGAACGGAATCCCTATTGGACGCTCTTTCGGCTTCGGACAAAGCAATGCGCATAAAATCAATATTCATATCAATTCACTGGCTGGGGTGGTAGGACTCGAACCCACGAATGACGGGATCAAAACCCGTTGCCTTACCACTTGGCTACACCCCAAAAGTTGCTCAATGATACACCATGAATTTTGAGCGATCAAGTAAATTAAAGGTAAATATTGAGTCAGAGAAGTTTTTTCCATGTATGATCTTAATCAATTGTTAACGAAGACCCATTAAAATGTTATGGTTAGGCTTTTGTGTAATAGGTCGCAATATGAAGTGGTTTGCCAAAATGGGATTTGACGGGGGGGGGAATCTTCAAAACATAAGCAACACCTTGTAAAAAGCGACGGTAGTGTCTTCTGCAGAAGCATAATAATTTCTTTTTTTGTCTTGGGTATTCCAGTTTTTGTTGAGCTTTTTCTTATCCTTAATTATCCTGAACCAAATTTTAGATTGTTAGCTTATCCCCCTTATTATACGATTGCAAAAATAGCAGGTTTGTTGGTAAATCTTTCTTTGTCGTACATTCTGTTTATTTCAGTTCGTTCAAAATTAATAAGGAAGATTTCTATAATACTTTGGTTGTTGATATTACATATTCCTGCCAATCTTGATTTTATATGTGCTCGAGTGACAGGTACTCTTTTATCGAATGATTTCATGTTTGCTATTTTAACACACATCTGAGAGAAGCCATTCTGATTATAAAAGAATATTCCGTTTTTATTTGCGTAAATCTTTTGATTGTCTTTTGTGCCTTTCGCTTAAAATCCGATAAACGATACATAAATAAAAAGTATTCAATTTATGCCGCGATACTCTTGATATATTCAATTTGCTGCTTAACTATTCAGCCTTTTAACAGAGTAATATTTGCTTTTTCTGCTCACATCGAAGATCTAAAAGACATTGACCGATTCAGTAAAATACAAACACCAATTAAAGGAATTCAAACAAAATCCAAAGAAAAAGAAACCTATGTTTTTGTTATAGGAGAGAGCGTTGATAGAAAACATATGGAAATTTACGGATATAACCGACCGACCACTCCGCATTTTGAAAAAATCAGAGATAAATTATTTGTTTTTAAAAATGTTACAACGGCTCATGTTTTCACGTCAGGAGCTGTTAAATCAATGTTGTTAATTAAAAATAACACCAATCAAATTTGGTCACTTGTTCAATTTTTTAAAAGTGCAGGATTCAAAACTTTCTGGTTTTCAAATCAGGGTAAAGTGGATAATTTTGATAATTCCGTCATGCGTTTTGGCCGAAGTTGCAATGAATATGCTTTTATTCACGGAAAAGATGTAATATATTCATCTGAAAATTACAATTTGACCTTTGAAGACGAACAACGTCGTTTAAAATTGTGGGATGAGAATTTACTGAAATATTTTGAAAAAGCATTAAGTGATTCTTCAGAAAAAAAATTAATTATTTTACACTTAAAAGGATCACATCCTCCTATCGATATGCGATACCCTCCTGAGTTTGCAAAATTTTCTATGCCTAAACAATATTATAATGAAAAAAAGTCTCTTGCCGTATGTTATTTCGATAACAGTATATTGTATACGGATCATATTTTAAATGAAGTTATAAAAGGGCTTGAAAAATGTGGAGAAACAAGTGCAATGCTTTATTTATCAGATCACGGACAAGATATAAACGACACGGAAGAATGCATACTGACCGCTCGAACTTGGCCAGACGGATATGAAGTTCCTTTCGTCATATGGGTGTCGGAAAAATATCGAAAAATCAACACCGCTTTCATCAAAGGTTGGAATACGAATCTGAAATACGTAACCGATAAAACAGCTTATTCACTGATAGACCTTGCGAGGTTAAGCCATCCCGATATTGATTTATCTAACAGCATCTTTTCGAGGAAATAATGTCAAATTAAATTCTATTTTCTTCTCTTATCCCACCAATCGATGCGTTTTTTGATTTCCCGCTCGAAGCCGCGCTCGTTCGGTTCGTAGAATTTCTTATGTTATACATGATCTAAAGTCTTCCTCGATCTGGATTTAAATAATCCAAAATACTCTTTTTATCAACAAGGTGCTTTGGTTTTGTCTGATATTTTTTTCACAAGTCGCTCTGCCTCAGCATAATTTCTTGAGTCACATTCATAGCTTAGCCCAATAACACAGAAGTCCCACGAAGAGGAATAACCAAATGATTGTATTTGCTGCCTTAACAATACCGGGAATGTCTCTTGCTGAATTCAAATAAGCACGAATAGTTTCTTCATTAACTTCATATTCTGTTTCAGTTTTGAGCTGCAACTTGCGCGATATCCAATCTGCAAAGCAAATAAGTGGACAATAAATGATAGCAAACGCAGACAGAATGGATGTCGGGCTATATTTTTGTAGTAAATGATATCCCTTCTGAATTCTTTTCTTAATTGCGTTATAATACAGAGCGTTTCCGAAATATCCCGTAAATATGCAACAGATCCCCCACGAACAAACAAAGATTGATTGATATAAAACTGGATGCTGATTCTCAAACAAATCAGGCGATAAGAAAGTCCCGTACATACTAAGTGAGACAAGTGAAAAGGCACAAAGTCTAAAAACTACAATTATGAGGACAAAAAATAACGTATAAAGGTACATTTTTCGGTAAGCCATCCATGCACTTCCGAAAAGAAATGCTGCCCGATTCCAGGTGTGCTTACCCGTTTCATCTAGACGTTTAAAGGCCTTTATATAATATTCCTCTTCGCTTTCGAAATATTCTGCCTCACAGCGACCTCTGTCTAATGCTTCGCAGGATTCTTTGATTTTTTCAGCCATTTCTTCCTCCATATAACCCATTCACCCTAGGAATGATACCATAAAATACTTTATTGTCAATATTTTTTGTCGATAGGGTTATTTTCTACGCTTATCCCACCAATCGATGCGTTTTTTGATTTCCCGCTCGAAACCGCGCTCGTTGGGTTCGTAGAATTTTTTGCGCGAAAGTTCGTCGGGAAAAAAATTTGTTCCGGCAAATGCATTTTCGGTGTCGTGGTCGTAGACATATCCCTTGTTGTAATCCAGCTCTTTCATCAATTTCGTCGGAGCGTTGCGGATTTTTTTTGGAACGGGAAGCGATCCGTAAAATTTTGCTGCCTTTTGAGCTTTGAAAAAAGCGACTTCCGCTGCGTTGGATTTGGGGGCCGTTGCCAGATAAATCACAGCTTGAGCGATGGCAAGTTCTCCTTCGGGTGATCCCAAAATTGTGTAGGCTTTATGCGCGGACAGCGCTTGCACCAATGCGTTCGGATCCGCCATTCCCACATCTTCGCTCGCGAATCGAATCAAGCGGCGCAGAATGTAGAGTGGCTCTTCGCCTCCCTGCAGCATTCGGTGCATCCAATATAGAGCGGCATCGACGTCCGACCCCCGCAGTGATTTATGCAGCGCGCTGATCAGATTGTAATGTTCTTCGTTCCCTTTATCGTAAACAGCAGCGCGTTTCGGTGAAAATTTTTTCAGCTGCTCGATGTCCAATTTTTCGGAGGTGTTTAACTTGAAAAGTTCCTCGGCGCGATTTAGGAGATATCGACCGTCTCCGTCCGACATCAAACACAGATATTGCCGAGCTTCAGGAGTGAGCGGTAGTTCCTTCTTCATGAATTTTTCGGCGCGTTGCAGTATTTTGTCCAGATCGCCCAGCTGCAATCGATCGAAAGTTATAACCTTGCACCGAGAGAGAAGGGCAGGGCGCAGCTCGAAAGATGGATTTTCTGTTGTTGTTCCGATCAGAATCAATGAACCGTTCTCCAAATGCGGCAAAAATATGTCCTGTTGGCTTTTGTTGAGGTGATGAATTTCGTCCACGAGCAAAATGGTTTTTGATAAAAGATTGGAGTCCAGCTGTTCGAAAATCGACTTGAACTTCGCAGTCGAATGCATTACAGCAGAAGTCTCCTCGAAATGCAGCTTGCTTTTTTTGGCGAGAATTTTCGCAAATGAAGTCTTGCCCGATCCCGGCGGTCCCCATAAAATCAGCGACTGAAGATTATCGATCGCGGAAATCTGATTCTCCAACGACTGTCCGATAATTTCATCAAAATCTCCAGGACGAATTCTGTCAGCTAACGGAGACAATGTTTCAAATAACTGCAAGTTCTGCCTTTAACGATTTTCGAATTTTTTCAAACAAACCACTTTATGTTATCCAAAATAAAGCCTAAAATCAATGAGAGCTTTTGTTAGAGGAGTGAATGAGAAATTCAAGAAGGTACAACGTTGCGGTCGTGGGAGCTACCGGAAACGCCGGAAATAATACCCTGAGAATTTTGGCTGAGAGAGATTTTCCCGTCGAGAAGATTTTTGCGGTAGCCTCGGAAAAGTCAGTCGGCAAAAGTGTGTCCTTTAAAAATCAGAGTCTGCAGGTGCAAAGTTTTTCATCGGTGGATTTTTCGAAAGTTGATTTGGCAATATTTTGTGCCGGTTTCAAATTTTCTCAAAAGCACGCGAAAGAAGTGGCAGAGGCTGGGTGTACCATTATCGACAAAGGTTCATACTTTAGGCTGAATCCGAAAGTTCCTCTGGTTGTACCGGAAGTAAACGCGAAATCTTTATCAAAAGGGGCGCCGTTGGGGATTATTTCGACTCCGAACTGCGTGGCGGTTCCGTTGGCAATGACCCTAAAAGCTCTGACCTCTATTTCTCCGATTAAACGAGCTGTGGTCTCGACCTATCAGGCGGTATCTGGCGCCGGCAAAGCAGCAAATGACGAATTGTACAACCAAACCAAATCGGTGATCGCTTCGGGAGAAATTGCTAATGACGTATTCTCCAAGCAAATAGCGTTCAACGTAATCCCGTCCATCGGTAATCTTTACGGCTCGGGGGTTTCGGATGAGGAGGATAAAATTTCTTCGGAAATCTGCAAAATTTTGAAAACCGACGTGAAAATCGCGGTCACTTGCGTTCGAGTTCCGGTATTTATCGGTCACGGAATGTCAGTTGTTTGCGAGTTTACGAAAGAGGTTTCCGATGAAATGGCCTACCAGGCTTTCGACGATTTTGACGGAATTCTTACACTGGATCGCAGAGACGAAAATATTGTTGCCACGCCGTTGGATGCTCAAGGCGAAGATGCGGTTTTCGTAAGTCGAGTTCGGAAAGATTTTACCACCAAAAACGGGTTAATGTTTTGGGCAGTGACGGATAATCTGCGAAAGGGTGCCGCTCTCAACAGCGTGCAAATCGCGGAGTTGTTGATAGATATCGATCCGAAATTGAGATCGTTTAAATACAAAGCGAAGTAAAAGCGAAAAGAGGAGAAAATGGATAGCTTTAAAGATTTTGAAAAGCCTGATTTGCGGTTGGCTGAATTGATGATAGTTTCTTCCTCTCTGCAAAAGACCAAGCGGGGGGACGATTATCGCCGTTTAAATTTGAAATCCGCAGACGGACAGTTTAACTTTTCGGCAGTGATGTGGTCGAACGACTTGAGAAAATATCCTGATGAAAAAATTTTCAGGAGCGGGAATACAATAAAGCTGATGAAATACGACCTGCCGGCGAACTATTCGGACTACGTCATTCACGATTTTGTTCTGATTAAAGAAGGAAAAATCGGGCTTTCCGAACAGCAGCGAGAAGAAATTTTTGCCGCGATTCAGGAATATGTCGAACTGATTAAGGACGACAATCTCAAAACTTTCGTTTCCGGACTTTTGAAAGAATATGCGGAGGCCTTCAAAGTGGCTCCGGCGGCAAAGTCCATTCACCACAATTATCTGGGCGGTCTCTTGGAACATACTTTCGAATGTTGTGAAATCGCGAAAGACTTCATGGAAAAACATCCGAAAATCGACAAAGGAACGGTCTATGCCGCCTGCATTTTGCACGACTTCGGGAAAATTTGGGAATACAACATCGATTTGAATTCTGGGGTAATCGGGTTCAATACGGATTTTCAGAAAAAATGGCTGACACACTCGCAGTGGGGATTTTCCACCTGTATGGCTGCGGGATTTGAGATGGTCGCGAAGATGATCGCAGCGCATCACAGCCGTACGGAATGGGGAGCGGTACTCGACTTGGATCTTCCTGACCTCGATCCGATGTGTTACATCTTGCATCACATCGACGACCTGTCCGCGAAGTTCGGAAAAATCACAGTGATGGATTTGGATTAAACGAGGAAAGAGGTAACTGCGCGGGTTGCCTCGGATATTCTATTGAGCGGCTATCGTATCCGTACTTGAATTTACATTGTCGATGTCCTGGCTGGTCTGCATGTCGCTATTATAGGAAGTCGCATTCGAGTCCACGGACTCGCTTCTCTTCAGATTGCTCGTTTCCTCAGTGATGTCATCGTATTGAGTTACATTTGAATCGGACTGGCTTCTGGTCAGACCGCTGGTTTTATCAGTGTTATATTGAGCCAAGTTTGAATCAGACATGGTCATTCTCGGATCTCCAGTTTTTTTGGTAAATTTGTTCAATGTCCGCTTAAATATGTTAACCTTCTTTTGTTTCTCGGGTCTATCGATATATTTCACCAACAATTCAGTCATTTCCTTGTTTCCTTCGGCGTAATCCAGCACCGTTTTCTTGTTTTTATCTGTTCCATTTACTTTTGCCCCATGATCCAAAAGTAATTTTGCTATATTTGAGTCGCCTTGCTTTATTGCATACGTCAATGCTGTTTCTTTGTCAGAATCCTCCAAATCAGGATTTGCTCCGTGCTCCAATAATAATTTTACAATAGATTCATGTTTGTAAAATGTAGCAAACATGACTGCCGTCTTTTTGTAATTATCTTTTTTGTTAGGATTAGCTTTGTTTTTTAGTAACAACTCAACTATATCAGCATGGCCTTCTTTCGCTGCATACATCAATGCAGTTTTGCCAATATTATCTTGTTCATTCAGTTTTGCCTCGTATTCTAATAGTTTTTTTGCTATTTCAAAATTTCCTTTTTCCGCTGCTATCATGAGAGATGTTTTGCCTATTTCTGCTGCAAACATATTACATACGTTAGGGTTAGCTAAATGCTTCAGCAATACTTCCACTGTTTTTTTGTGGTTGTTCTCAGTTGCAATTGTTAACAAAGTTTTACGATCCTCTGTCAGCGAATTGACATTGAAGTTGTATTCGTATTGGTGTTGTAGTATCCAGTCCACTATCTCGTAATGACCGTTTTCTACGGCAATCCTCAGAGCTGTTCTATCGGAATTATCTTTTTTGATCATAAGATAGGAAAAATATGGATCTTTGCTCAACGATTTAACTACATTAAGATCCCCGTTTTCTACGGCATAGAATAATTGCTTTACGGCTTCATTTTTTTCTCTTAACGTTGTTATAAACGATTGTCCAGATGATTTCTGTTCAACGTCCCTTCCCAAAGCATTTCCGCATAACAATGCGCAGCAGGCCGAACATAGAGCTGCGAACTTGAATTTCATTTGTTTTCTCATCTTTTCTCCATTTATTAAATACTACAATTTATCCTACAAGGAATAAGTTAATTATTTGTAAATTTTTTTAGTTTTTTGTGAATTAGTTAAAAATACGAAATTTAGTTAAAAAATCCGAATTTTTAACAAAAGTTATTCTTGGATATTGAATAAAATAAAACACAAATACCTTGATTTTTTGAATCAAATACCATAGTTGTAATGCTGTTGCTTGTATGCCTCGCCCGAAAGAGGGAATTTAAAATTTTCAATTAAGTCTGCGGTTGAGCATCGTTGGGAATCGTTGTTTGATGGGAAAGGAGCATAGTGTGAAGTTGGTTAATTTGATTATTGGAATTTTATGTGGGTTCGCGATTGTGTCAGATGTAAATGCAACGTGTTTTAATAAGACGGATAACCAAATAAATTTCCAATATACAAGCATGTCACCTGGTAAAATTATGCGTAAATTAAGTAAAGATATCCAATGTCTTAAAAAAGATATGATTGACGAAATGACCGATTTTTATCAGACTATACATTTGCTTGAGTCAAAGATTCTCATGCAAACAGCAGAGTTGTGTCAACATTTTTGGCAATTAGAGCTGTTAGTTGAAGAGCGAGTGATGAAGCAAATCAATGTTGAAGGGGAAGAGAGAGACTCAATGATATACTGGAGGCGATATTTTGAAATAATGGACGACGAGCAAATGTCGAAACAGTTTGATATCGCTCCCTTGTTTTATTTATGCTCAAATATTGGACGGACTAAAAAATTATTTTACAAAAAAATAGCTAACCCTTTGTCTTATTTATGCTTAAATATTAAAGAGTCCAGATTTTTATTTCATAATAAGATAGATAAATTGGCAGAACGTGTATATCAATTAAATGGAAGAGTCAATCTGTTAAAAGAAAAATGCGTTCCACGTAAATACAAAGTATATGACAAATATATGTTCGAATTGCGCGGTGAAGTTAGACAACTCTATATGGTTGCTGATGAATATTTTTATGGATCACATAACTGTATTAAGAGGCTGGAATCTGTTGTTGAGGAACAAACTATTGAATCACAGCAAGATATTGAGTCCTTGAAAGTAAAAATTGATGAGTCATTTGCTAAGTTAGGGCAATCTTTGACATTTCAATTTAATCTTCAGCGATTCTATGACTGTCAGAGGAATTCGTTGTCAGGGTATGTAAGAGATATCGGTGATATAATATATATCGAGAATAATTCAAAAATGCGTATGGAGGCTAGCGAGTTAAGAAAAATTCTCTACGACGACTTATCATCGTTGTACCAAAATGTTATATCATTACAGTCTGATGTCGGCGGTGAGTTTTCGTATGAATGCAATAAATTCCTGAGATATAAGCCATAAAAACCAGTAAGATTTTGTGTCTGGACAATAAGTTCCCATTACACAACCTATTGAAAATCAGCAAATCCAATACAATGCCCAGGAACAAACAACGAGAAGGAAGCAAAATAAATGATCCCCGCCGCTTGCGGCGGGGGCATTATACCCTCAGAGATTAAAAATATCTAAATGCTTCTGTGATATGAATTGTAAGAAATAAGCAAATTAAGGATATCTTCCCGACATATGAAATAATCCCCATTGCTTTGTAGTTCCTGAGTCCAGCACTGCACGGATTTGATCGTTTATTTCTTTTTCTCCATACTGTAGGTGCTTTTTCAGCCATTTTGCGGTAAAAGCCTGCAAATACGGCCGTACCTTTGCTTTAAGATCTTTTTCCGAAGCAGTATCGAACATATCATTACTCAGTTCCATGCAGACACTTACAGTTTTGTACGGCTCCAGATCGGGTTCCTTAACGCCGCGCGGAGTATATTTCGGATAATGAGACGGATAAATCATCGGGCATATGTAATCTGCTCTTTTGGCGATTTCGATGTAGTCCTGACCTAGAATTTCCGAACTTTTTTCTGTCTGGTTTTTTTTATCGGGAGTATCTACCGAGCCTTCAATCGTACATCCGAACACACATACAGATAATTTTCCGCCAAGCTTATGTACTGAAGAGCTTATTCTATCTATTAAATTATTTATGGCGTCTATCCGTGATCGATTTGGTATGTGCCCTTTAATTCCGTCTCTATAAAGTTTGGAATACGAGGAAAATCTGACATAATCCAGTTGCACTTCATCGAATCCGATTTTTACGGCAGCGGAGCAAATTTCATCAAGATATTGCAATACTCTTTCGTTTTTTGGATCCATCCAAGACATTTTTTCCTTATCGATCATAACGGATCCATCTTCTTTTTTTATACAAAGATCATCTCGGATAAATTCTTTCAAGGCCACAATCCTGGCGATTGTATAAATCTTATTTTCTTTTAGCTTTTGAATTAATGATTTGAAATCGCCGTTGGATATAAATCGATTTTTTTCATTATAAGTCACTGGCAGATCGGGAAAAAGTTTTCCGAAATCATCTTTGACATCAATTACCACAGCGTTCGCACCATATTTTTCAAGCGTATCCAAAATTTCTTGGAAATTTGTACGCCATCCGATATAGATGGATTTTACGGGTAAATTTTCTTTGAGGTTAAGACGATTTTCGACGGAAATTGATTTTCTTGATTGCTTTTGTGTTATTGGCGAATCTGAATCTTGGCAGCCAACAAAAAAGATTGCTGGGGTGACGATCAACAATATTCGCAAAATTTCCATTAACCGTAAATACATGTCACTCCTTTTTCCCAATCATAAGGTTATCTAATTTTACATGATTTTTCAAAAATAAAAAACCGCCGAAGATTTCTCCGGCGGGTAGCAAAAACAAAGAGAAAAAATTAAAGATTAATTTTCGCTCCGACTATGAACAAATTCGCTCTGTTACTCCCAAACGCAAATCCGTCACCACCATTCTTCGTATCCATCTCCGAATTGTATATACGGTCTGATGTTCTCGCTCTGATGTTGTTGTACTCAACAAAGGCGCTGACCATCTTGTCCATATTATACTGCACGGCTACCGTCGCGATGTTCGAAGTTACCCTGTCGTCGCTAGACCATTTTTTTACGGCGTGGAAGTATCCAGTGGATAATTCCCACTTGTCGCCGAAGTACCCTATACCGATGTTACAAGCCTTTCCGTTGTCGGCACCCGGACCCATTCCGACGATATTACCGGCGTCATCCCTTACGTCGTTCGATAACACTTTCGGAATCATGGAATTTATGTTGTCCGTATAACCCAAAGCTAACTTGTACTTTCCGTATCCGAAAATAGTTCCGACATTGTAACCCTGAACTCTGCGAGGACTGGATGCACTTGATTTACCTTGTGCTAACCAACCAGCAACAGCAATCTTCATGTTAAACGCGTCGGGGTCTCCGTATTCATAGGAAATACCAGCGGTAAAGCTGTCTTTAATGTAAGAAGTCTTATCCGCAAAGTTTTGCCCGACGTTGTAATCTCTTTCATACCTGTTTTTCTTTTCTTGGAACAGATGAGCATCGCGACTATCCGGCGCGTAAGACAATCCCATGGACCACCCCTTAATCGTCGGAGACAACCAAACGAATTTCAACGATTTACCGTCGTCTCTGTCAAATCCTGTTCCTAGGATCGATCCGGAGGGCTGAGCAAAGAAAACCGGTGTAAATCCGCTATCAACCAAGTTGTATCCGGTCATAACATCTGCATAAGACAGCGAGAAAATGCTACCGGCAGATTTCGAATAACCGAATCTGAGCTGACCAATCCTGTCGATTTCAGCAAATAAATAAGATGTATCAACAATCGCCGAACCACCCTTCATCATACCTGATCTCGCCTTTGTTCTGATTTGGAAACCAAACCCGATGTCATCAACCACCTTTTTGTAGTCGATGTAAACGTTTCCATCCAAAGAGAATGACGAAATATCATCTATACGTGACGCAAGAGCCTGATTCGAAGTTATAAAGGCCAACTTTAAATCACCGCTGATGGACAGATCTTCCAACAAAGGAACTCCCTGTGTCTTTTCGTTGATGAACTCTCCCAGTAGTTTCGAATCCTCAACATTCGCTCGTGCGAAGCAAATGCACGGAAGTAATGAAAAAATTAAAAACTTTTTATACATAAACACACTCCTAACAAAAACTCACTCCATGCTATATAGAAATTTCTTAATGATCAAACCATGTGCATTATAATTATTTAAATCTGTGATTTTATTGCAACATATTATATAAAAATCTTAATAAATATAAAGGTTTTGTTAACTTTTTGCAGCGATGCTTTCTGCAAAATAGTCTGCACTTCACATAAATCTTTGGTATAATGTCCGAGAAGAGCAGCGTTTGGGATGATAAAAAATACAATAAAATTTCTTCTGGTAGTGATTTTCGCGATGCTTTGCGGTTTTCGAGCCGAAGCGGAGGTGCTGAGCCGTTTAGATGCGGTGAAATCTGTTTCGTTGATTGAGGAAGATGGTTTTTACAATCTAACAATAGAATTTCACAAAAAAGCTGCTTTTGCTCCGCGAATTCATACTCTTTCCAATGGAATTCAAATGTTTTTGTCCTTCAAAAGGCCGATAAATCTTCCGAAAATCAGCAAACAAAATCAGGGAATTCTTAAAGGGTATTTTTTTGAAAAATTCGGAAATTCGTCGCTGATGTTCATCATGGCCCTGAAGCACAAGGTTAAGTTCATAAAAAAGAAGTACACGAAAGATTCGATCAAAATCTGTTTTCGAAAAAAGCCGACAATAATAATTGACGCGGGGCATGGCGGAAAAGATCCTGGTACTCAGTCTCCGTATGAAAAATATCTGGAAAAGAATATCGCACTTATTACAGCAATTGAATTGCGTAGCGCGTTGCTGAAAACCGACCATTACGATGTTGTTCTGACGCGAGACAGAGATGAATTTATTTCCCTCGATGATCGGATTGAACGAGCAAAATCCGTAAATGGCGATATTTTGATTTCACTCCACACCGACTATAACAAAGATAAAAATCTAAGAGGAATTTCCGTATATACTCTGCCGTCGCACGGGTTTAATGAATCCGATAAAGAATTTAACAACACCTTGCGCAAATCCAAGAGGTTCTCAAAATCGCTGATAGGATACATTCCCAACCTTTGTAAAATAAAACATCAGGCGTGTCGTAGCAGTGATCTGAAAATTCTAAAAACAAACATTCCGTCGGTTCTTGTGGAGTTAGGTTGTATTTCAAATTCCAAGGACAGCAAGCTTTTGATATCAAAGTTATTTCGTAAAAAAGTCATTTATGCTATTTTGTACGCGTTAGATGAATTCTTCAATAAAGAGAAGGAGGCTTCGAGACGCCAGGTCGTTCGGTAAGAGGAAGAATGAGCGAAGAAGATATTTTCAAAAAAGATAGCAAGTTATCTGATTTCAATTCAGGAAAAGAAGGAAAGGAATCAGAAGAAAAGGATTCCTATAAGCTATTGTATCTCGTTTGCTCTTTGCTTGCGATTGTCGGTCTCGGAAGTGTTGCGGCAGTGGCAGTTCTGTATTTTCTTTCCGCTGATCTACCAAACCATACATCTCTAAAACAATATTCGCCGTTACTTTCCAGCCGCGTGTTTTTGCAGGATGGAAGCAAGCTTTGCGAATATTCGGGTGAGAAGAGATATTTCATTCCTATAGATTTGATTCCAAGTAAGGTCATCAATTCATTTATCGCGGTTGAGGACAAGAATTTCTACCAGCACAAGGGAATTGATTTTTTCGGAATTGCGCGTTCTGTCGTCAACAATCTCAGACATCTCGGGTCGGGAAAACGTCCGCAGGGGGCATCAACGATTACCCAGCAAATCGCGCGTATTTTTCTGATAAAAACCAACGAGGTTTCGTATATTCGAAAGTTAAAAGAAGCGATTCTTGCCTATCGAATCGAGCAGGCGTTGACTAAAAATCAGATTCTGGAACTTTACCTGAATCAAATATACATGGGGCTGGGAACATACGGAGTTGCGACCGCTGCGAAAACTTATTTCGATAAGACACTGAATGAATTGACGATCGGAGAGTGTGCTTACCTTGCCAGTCTCGCGAAGGGAGCGAACAACTATCATCCGGTTAAGCACAGAGAGAAGGCGTTAACTCGCCGAAATTGGGCAATTTCCCGACTTTTGGCCAATGGATTTATTACTCAGGAGGAACACGACGCGGCGGTCAGGGAAGATCTGGTCATGGTACCGCAAAATTCTAAAGAAAATACGGCTGAATATTTTTCGGAGGAGCTGCGCAAATATCTCATCAGCAAATATCCGTTTGAAAGTCTGAACAAGGAGGGAATAGTCGTTCGAGCGACTTTGAATCCTACTTTACAAAAGTGTGCCTATGATGCGCTGCGCTGCGGGTTGGAAGCTGCAGACCGTCGATTCGCGTGGAGAGGTCCTCTTGCCAACATAAATGTCTCGGTGTCGCAAAGTGAAATCCTGAAAAAACTTCGCGAGATCGAAAATCCGAAAGGCGGCGAGAATTTTACAAAAGCCATACTGCTGAACAAAGACGGAAAAGTTCTCTTGGAGAATGATCATTTCGGAAAAATTTCCTCTAAGGATTTGAAGTGGGCTAAAAAAATCCAGGTCGGCGATGTCGTGATGGTCGAGAAATCGAAAAATGATTACATCATTAAGCAAATGCCGAAAGTCCAGGGGGCGATAGTCGTGATCGATGTTAACAACGGGCGAATTTTGGCGATGCAGGGAGGGTATTCCTTTGCGCAAAGCGAGTTCAACCGCGTAACCCAGGCCCAAAGGCAGGTCGGATCTTCCTTCAAGCCTTTCGTTTACCTTGCGGGATTGGAAAACGGATTTGCCCCGAATTCCATTCTTGACGCCAGCCCTGTCGAGATTGATTTAGGACCAAATCTGGGTGTTTGGAAACCGAAGAATTACAAGGGAGCAATTCTGGATAAAATCACTCTGCGTCAGGCGATAGAGAAGTCGGTAAATACTGCAACAATCCGCATTGCCAAGGAAGTCGGTATGCACAAGATCGCGCAAATCGCACAAAATTTTGGCCTCTTCGAGCACATGCCGGAATATTTTTCCTACGCGATTGGCGCGGGAGAAACGACCTTACTGAATATGACCACCGCCTATGCCATGCTCGCAAACGGCGGAAAGAAAATTTCACCGACCATGGTCGATTATATCCTCGACAAAAACGGAAATCCTATATTCAAGTCGGACGAGCGCGGCGTGCAATATGACGATAAAATTCCTGACGAAGAAGTGAGAAACGGCGAAATTACCGAATATCCGCCAAAGCTGAATGACATACGTCCTCAAATTTCAGATGCGCAAAGTATTTATCAGATCACGTCTTTGTTGGAGGGAGTCATGCAGCGCGGATCAGGTGCCTCGGCTCGCTTTTTGAATTTCCCAATAGCCGGAAAGACTGGAACCAGCAACAACAGTCGCGACACTTGGTTTATCGGATATACTCCCGACATTGCCATCGGAGTTTTTGTCGGATTCGACGATCATACGAAATCACTGGGGAAAAACGCGAGCGGATCGAACACCGCTCTGCCGATTTTTATTGATTTCATGACCCACGCAAAAAAATATCTGATCGCGAAACCGTTCAGAATACCGAAAGGCATAAAATTACGAAAAATCGATGCCAAAACAGGTGGCGCGCCTTGCGGAGACATCACCATCACCGAGGCATTCAAGCAGGACGAAGACATCAACGAAGATGTTCTCGAAAATCCGTTGAAAAAGATGAGCAGCCTCGCAAACGACGGAAACGAATCAGCAGATCGCGAAAATCACTCTGCCCAAAATGAAGCTCAGCAGGTGTTTGGGATATATTAGAAATTTCGGCAAAAGAAAAAGCGCTCCACTGTGATAAAAATTCTATTTTGCCCCAGCTGCTTTTAGTATTTCGATGATTTCGTTGAAACCTTTTTGTTTAGCTATGGATTGGTCTATCAGATATTTTGCAATATCTTCATATCCATTTATTAAGGCTATAAATAATGGAGTCTGCCCGGAATCATTCGCTTTATCGATATCCGCACCGAGATCTATCAGATATTTTGCAATATCTTCATATCCATTCATTATGGCTCTATGTAATGGAGTCTCCCCGTAACGATCCTCTTTATTGATATCCGCACCGTGGTTTACCAGATATTCTACGATTTCTTTGTATCCGTTTTCTATAGCTATGGATAGTGGAGCCTTCAGGGAACTATTCTCTTTATTAATATCCGCCTTGTGGTCTATCAGATATTTTGCAATATCTTCATATCCATTTATTAAGGCTATAAATAATGGAGTCTGCCCGGAATCATTCGCTTTATCGAT
>CACWKL010000024.1 GCA_902761495.1 uncultured Pseudomonadota bacterium | reverse complement strand
TAACCGATGATAAATTCATCTTGCATTTAAAAGAAAGTGAGGCTAGATTTAATCATAGAGATGACAATTTCGCTACTTTTATTGCAAAATTGTTCTTTGTAATAAAGTAAAATCAAAAAAGATGATGGTCTAGAGCCTTTCCTTTTTTCAAAAAACTTCGTCGATAATCCCTCCGGCAGCAACAAATTCTTCATCGTAAATTACAATGGATTGCCCCAGAGTTATCGATTTCTGATAATCCGCAAACTCGACTTTTATCTTTCCATCAATGACTTCTACTCGACACTCTTTTAATGGCTGAGAAGAACGAATTTTTGCGTAATATTCGCCGTCTTTGATTTTTTCACCTGATGGGTAGTTAATTTCTGTCGCAATTAACGATTTTTTGAAAGTTTCATCAATATTTCCCACAACAACGGTGTTGGTCTCCTTATCCAATTTGATTACATATAGAGGTTCGCTTGACGAAATCCCTATTCCTTTTCGCTGGCCGATGGTATAATTCCAGATTCCCCTATGCCTGCCTAAAATATTTCCATCGATATCGACTATATTGCCTTCTTTCTCTCTAACTTCCAAAAGCTCATTGTAGTCACCCTCGTAAAAATCCTGACTGTCAGGCTTATCGGATACGTCCAGTCCGAAATCTTTCGCTATCTTTCTGACTTCTGTTTTTTCATATTCTCCCAGTAGCATAAGGGAATTTTTTAACTGATTCTGAGTTAATTTGTACAAGAAATATGACTGATCTTTCGACTGATCTTTTCCGCGCGCCAAATGATAAATTCCGTCTTTTTCAACGATTCTCGCATAATGCCCCGTCGCGAATTTATCGAAATCTATTCCCTTTTCTCTCGCAATTAACGGCAAGGCTCCGAACTTTATCAAAGAATTACAGCGAATGCACGGATTTGGAGTCCTTCCGGACAAATATTCGCTTTTGAAATATTTCAAAACAATATCATCATATTCTTTCGAACAATCAATTACTTGGTATGGAATTTCAAGAAATTCGGCAACTCTTTGCGCCGCCTCTATATCTTTTTTCTCGTCAGGCCCCAAGCAAGCACCATGAATTCCAGTGGAAGGTTTGACTTTGCGATCTCCCCAGATGGCCATGGTCACTCCAATGACATCATAACCTTGCTTTTTCAATAGTGCTGCGGTCGTTGACGAATCGACTCCTCCTGATAAACCTACCAGAATCTTTTTCATCTCATCATTCCTATAATTGCTGATCTGGAGAGCATTATAAATGTTCAAAGTACTTTTATAAACTACAAAAATCCAAATTCGTGTTAAAATGTGTCGGGGTTTTAGAAAAATGAAAATATCAGTCATCACTGTCGGACTTTTTAATCAATGTTTTCAGTATGAGTATGATCGCGATTTGCCTGAAGGAACCATTGTTGAAGTGCCGTTTGGAGTCACAAACCGTTCAGTACTAGGAATTGTGTCCTCAGAAAAAATCGAAACTGACAGAGAGTTAAAATCAATAGAGAAAGTTCATCGCTACAATATCGGAAAAAATTACGTAAAATTTCTCAACTGGATGGCATCGTATACCTTGATTCCGCGCGGAATGATTTTAAAAATGATTCTTGCGGAAAAATCCATATTTTCAGAAAAAAAAGAAATCAAAATTTTGCAAAGCATCTGCGATTTCACGGCCCAGGACATCAATTTGAACGAAGAACAGCAAAAAGCTTTCGATGCAATGCACGACAACCGCCCGTTTTTGTTACAAGGAGTAACGGGTTCTGGAAAAACTGAAGTCTATCTGAAAAAGGCGAAGGAAATTTTCAATCGGGGGCAGCAAATTTTGATTTTATTTCCGGAAATTGCACTTAGCGAACAAATTCAGAAGCGAATCGAAAAATATTTGGGCATCTCTCCAATAATTTGGAATTCCACTATTTCCGTAAAAAATCGAAAATCTGCCTGGCTCACGGCAAACTCAGGTCAAGAATGTGTTGTTATCGGAGCAAGGTCGGCGTTGTTTCTTCCTTTCAAAAATCTCGGGCTGATAGTTGTTGATGAGGAACACGACTCGTCTTACAAACAGGAGGAGCAAGGATGCTATAACGCCCGAGACATGGCTGTGGTACTAGCGAAAATATCGAATATTCCGCTGATCTTATCGTCTGCTACTCCTTCCATCGAAAGCGTCGTGAATGTCCGAAGAGGAAAATACGGTTACTTCAATATTGAAAATCGATACGGAACGGCGCAACTTCCTTCTTTACAATTAATAGATATGCGACAGAACAAGTTTGACGGATTTATTTCCCCGCCTCTGTATTTCGCGATCAAAGAAAAACTCGAGAAAAAAGAGCAGTGTTTGATTTATTTGAATCGCCGTGGATATTCTCCAATCACCTTATGCAAAGGTTGCGGAGAAAAATTGGCATGTCCGAATTGTTCAACATGGCTCGTTTATCACAAAGGTATAGACAAATTAATATGTCATTATTGTGGTCACAAAGTATCAATTCCGAAAAAATGCCCTCATTGCGAAGCAGAAGACTCTTATATTCCGTTTGGTCCCGGCGTTGAGCGAATTTGCGACGAAATCAAAAGAAAAATCCCCTCCGCTCGAGTGTTAATCGCATCATCAGATACTTTTTCGTCCGATAAAAATATAGAAGAAAGTCTATCCAAAATCAATAATAATAAAGTCGACATCATTGTCGGAACTCAAATTTTAGCAAAAGGGCATCATTTTCCGAATATCACCTTGGTCGGGATCATAGACGGCGATTTGGGCTTGTTTGGTGCGGACTTGAGAGCTTCGGAACATACTTATCAGCTAATAAATCAGGTTGCAGGAAGAGCAGGACGAGAAAAAAAGTCCGGAGAAATTTTCGTTCAGACTTTTAAAAGCGAACATCCGCTATTTCAAGCACTTTTAGCAAATAATTCCGAAACTTTCATAAACCTGGAAATCGAAAATCGCAAAAATCAGCAACTGCCGCCGTTTACGAAATACGCAGCCATAATAATTTCCGGGAAAAACAAACAGAAAACTGAAAATATTGCAAAGCTTTTAAGAAAAACATGTCCGAGAAATATAAAAATTTTTGGCCCCGCTCCTGCCCCGATATTCATGATTCGCAGAAAAGTTCGTTGGAGAATATTACTTAAATCCAATCACAAAAACGCATTAAACTCTGAAATTTCAACATGGATATCTCAATTAAAAATCCCGCCTGATATAAAGGTTACAATTGATATCGATCCTCTAACTTTTTTATAGAAATTAACTTCTTATAAACGAATTTCATTTATTCTGGATAAAAATAAAGCCAGATTTTGGTTCTGGTTTATTGTGTAAAAAGGTGTAGTAATGGTAGAAAGTACGCAGCATATATTAGAAAGAGTTCGCCCAGCACGAGTTCGCATAACTTATGACGTAGAAATCGGAAATGCTATCGTAAAGAAAGAGCTTCCTTTTGTGTTCGGAGTTATGGCAGATTTATCCGGAATGATCATTGATCCTCTGCCTCCTATAAGAGAAAGAAAATTCGTTGAGGTTGATAGAGATAATTTTTCTGAGTTTATGGCTTCGGTAAATCCTCGTTTAGCAATCCAGGTAGCGAATAAGATCGACGATGACGGAGAGTTCGTAGCTGCGGAGATGTTTTTCAAAAGCATTGACGATTTTAATCCGCTTAACATCGTACAAAAAATACCAAAAGTGAGCAAAATTTTTGATATCCGCACCAAACTAAATGATATGTCGGTAAAGTTGGAAGGAAATGACGTTCTTCAAAAACTTCTCATGGAAGTGGCAAATGACGAAACGAAAAAAGCTCAACTAAAAAGCCAAATTGAAGCTGTTTTAAAAAGCAATAAACAAACCATTACCGCTGATTTTTCGACTTCGCCTGAGGATACAACTACAATAAACATGAAGGAAACACTTCCAGCAAAAGGCAAGTCAGACAAAAAGTTTGAAAATAATGAAGACTCTTCCGAGAAAAATATTTTGAAAGAAATGTTTGTCGAAGGAAAGCTTGCGAGAGAGCCATCAGCGGAAATCTACGCCTGCGCATTAATCGTAGAATTCTTAAACCAAGTCGAAATCGAAAAGCCAGAAAATGTTCACCATCCTTTGACCTTCGCCGAAAGATGCATTCAGAAAATCGACGATTTGTTGGGTGTACAGATTAACGAATTTTTACATCACCCGGCTTTCCAGGAATTAGAGGGAATATGGAGAGGCTTGCATTACCTTGTAATGAATACCGAAACCTCTACTTATCTAAAGATCAGAGTGATGAATATTTCCAAAAAAGATCTTCTCAACGATCTGGAACACGCTATTGAGTTCGACCAAAGTCAGATGTTCAAGAAAATCTATGAAGAGGAATACGGAACTTTCGGAGGTAATCCTTATTCATGCTTAATCGGAGCGTATGAATTTACAAGGCATCCGCAAGATATTTTATTGTTGGAAAAAATATCAAATGTTGCAGCAGCAGCTCACGCCCCGTTTATCGCGGCAGCCCATCCAAGACTATTCGACATGGACAGCTTCGCCCATCTGAGCGATCCTCGAGATTTGGCGAAAATTTTCGATTCCACGGAAATGATAAAATGGAACTCGTTTAGAAATTCTGAGGATTCTCGCTACGTGGCGCTTACATTGCCACGAGTTCTGATGAGATTACCTTACGGACCGGACACGCTCCCTGTCGAGGGAATGCATTTTGTTGAATCAATCGACGGTGCAGACAATTCTCAGTTTTGTTGGGGAAATGCCGCATTCGTGATGGCGCAAAGAATAGGACATGCTTTCTCTTTATACAGATGGCCTGCGTCCATCCGAGGAGTTGAGGGAGGAGGATTGGTTGAAAGACTTCCTGCCTATACTTTCAAAACAACAGATGGAGATTTAGCCCTGAAATGTCCGACAGAAGTAGCAATTACCGATCGGCGCGAGAAAGAATTGAGCGATCTCGGATTCTTGGCGATCTGTCATAGTAAGGGAACTGATTTTGCAGCGTTCTTTGGTGGTCAGACGACGCAAAAACCGAAAATTTACAATACCGATGATGCAAATGCGAACTCTTCATTAAGTTCAAGGCTTCCGTATTTGCTGTGTGCCTCAAGGTTTGCGCATTATGTAAAAGCCATCATGAGGGACAAAATCGGATCTTTCTTAAAGAGAGAGGATGTTTCTCTTTATCTAAATAACTGGATTGCCGGTTACGTTTTGTTAAACGATGCCGCAAATATGGAACTGAAATCAAGGTTCCCTCTGAGAGAAGCAAGGGTTGACGTATATGATGTCCCAGGTAAACCGGGATCCTATAAAGCAACCATATACTTGCGACCTCATTTCCAATTGGAAGAGTTGACGGCGTCTATAAGATTAGTTGCTACTTTGCCGCCTCCGGCTGCTGGTTAATAGGAGTGTTTTACTTGTTGTTTTTTGTAGTTCGAATTGTGGAGATAGAAAATGAGATGGACACATAAAATATGGGAAGAAATGAAACGTTCACGGATGAACGCAATGGACAGTGATGGAGATATGAATCCTCCACCCTCCAGCCCGTCCATCCCTGAATATGTAATCAAAGCCGATAATATATTTAAAAGTGAAATCTCCGGATTCGAAGATTATGCGGAGTGTGTTTATTTTAGTGGAGGTATGTTAGCTCCATCTTCCTCTACTATTTCAAGCTATTATTCCGGAAGTAACGGAATCCAAAGCGCAGACGAAAGAATCGGCATAAATATCACAATAGGAATGGTAGATATATTATCGGCTTTTTCAAGAGGAGATTTAATCAAAAAAATAATCATAAAAAAACTGGCATCTAATTCTGGAGACGTACTTGAGGTTATAGCCTTTGAGTACTCTGACTGTTTTGTCAAAACATTTGAAAATATTAAGAATAGTGTGTTCTTTACTTTTTCATTTTGTAGCTTAATTGTTGCCCAAAATATTTATGACGTCTCTGGAAAGAAAAAGCAGGGAACGGCGGCCGTTGAAATCAATAATCGCAAGCTTTTGACAGATACTTCTCCTGAAAAACTTCCAATTACTAGTGATTAAAGCCTCCAACTACTCTGTTAACCCCAATTCTGGATTAGAGATCTTGAAAACAGAGGGAAGAAAAGGCTAAGCTCCGAAAAAAAAGGACCAGGAGCGAAACCGCAAAGAAAGATATCATGAGGTTATTTTGTTTGGTAGATGATTTTTGAAAGCGTTGAAAGAAGAGAGGAAAAAGAAGCAGATCGAAAATGGAAAAAAGCCGAGAAAACCGACGAGAACTCCGGGCTTAACCGAAAGAGAAGTAGCAACTATGAAAGGATTTTTGTTTGCGGACAAAGGATATATCAGCAAGGATTTGTTTCTTCGTTTGATGGCGCGGGGGTTGAAAATAATCACGGGAATTAAGCGCACTATAAAGAACATTTTGATGTCATTTGAAGAGAAAATTCTTCTACGTAAAGTCTTTTATCAATATGCTTGTGCATATTATTTCTACTCTTACTGCCTATCAATTCAAGTCCTCTAAGCCTTCGGTTTCTTGCCTATACTTTCTTCCTTCCAATCCATAATTGGGGTTGTTAATTTGTACGCTATATACTCGTAATAAAACCGTGTAGATTTGTATGTAACCATCAGATTTTAAATTTTCTGCATATTTCTGAAAATAATTCTCTGATTTTAACTGTTTTTTTATAACTTATTGATATCATCAGAATAGTAGTGGTTTTTGTGTATCTTGTAGTTTTGTTTTGATAATGAAACGTAGGAGTGAGATATGGCAATACTAAGCTTTAATCAAAAGGCTGAGCAAGAGGATGATAATCAGAGTGATAAGGAAAAAGCCGATGGAGGAAAATCTCCAAAGTATGTAGTTAAGTGCACGGATATATTCAGTAGCACGATGGAAGGATTTGAAGATTGCGCACCATGCGATTGGGTAAAAACCGGCGGTTCGCGTACTGCAGTCTTTGATTCGTCGGGAGTAATAAACGGAGACGCCACAATTACCGGAAAAGATCCTATTATTCGTATGGATTACGGGCCATGGGGGCCTGTATTGCAAGAATACATGTATACCGGAAAAAGTTTGGAACAGATAAGCATATACCGACTTACTGATGTACAGTCTAAGAAAATTAAAATCCAGGAATTGAATTATTCTACCTGCTTAATAAAAACTTACGATCAGGAAGCCGATAAGATACTGTTTTCCTTTTGTTTTGTAACATTGGAAGATCTGCAAATAGCAATCGACCAAAACGGACGAAAGCTCGGGCAGAACGGAATGCAGTTCGACTTCACTACATTGGAAGTTAAGAATTCAAAATAGAAACACGAAAAAGGATAGAATTTACAAATCTAATCTTTTTTCAAAAACTACAGAACCTTTATAATTGCTTCTGTGGTTTTTTTCGCATCCCCCAACAACAACATGGTATTCGGCGCGTAAAACAGCTCGTTATCGACCCCCGCATATCCTGCACTCATGGAACGTTTCAAAAACAAAACCGTCTTCGCTTTGCTCACTTCAAGAATGGGCATTCCGTAAATACTGCTGGTCGGATCATTTTTCGCGGCCGGATTCGTCACATCATTCGCTCCAACAACCAGCGCCACATCGCAAGATGCAAAGTCATTATTAATTTCATCCAATTCAAAAACATCCTCATACGGAACATTTGCTTCTGCCAACAGAACATTCATGTGGCCCGGCATCCGCCCCGCGACAGGATGAATCGCGTATTTTACGCTAACTCCTTCTTTTTTCAGGATGTCCGCCATCTCTTTTAGTGAATGCTGCGCCTGAGAAGTCGCCATACCGTATCCCGGAACGATAATAACAGAACTGGCATTCTTCAAAAGAAAAGCGGCATCTTCAGGAGCTCCCCTCTTGTAAGAACGATTCTGTCCCTTGTTTTTGCCTGCTATCGCAATGTTTACCCCCGTAGAAAACAAAACTTCAAACAGAGATCTATTCATTCCTTTACACATAATGTAGCTAAGAATCGCTCCGCTCGCTCCGACCAACGCACCAGTTATGATCAACAAATCGTTGTGCAAAGTAAATCCGATTCCCGATGCCGCCCATCCGGAATAGGAGTTCAACATCGACACAACCACCGGCATATCAGCTCCTCCGATAGGAACGATAAAAGTAATTCCGAAAATCAAGGACAAAACAGACGCAATGATGAAATATGAGCTATTCTCGGTAAGGACAAAAACCAAAACAGATAAAAGAATTAATGCTAACAACACAAAATTAAAAGCCAACGGAATTGCCCTGCTTTTGTAAATTCCTCTCAATTTCATAAAGGCTATCACCGAACCGGTAAAAGTTACCGCACCTATCGCACCACCTAATCCTATCTCAAACAAGCTTGATACAAAAATATGTCCGGAGTTATCGCATATATCAAATAATCGCGGAGAAAAACAAGCCGCAAAATCGATCAAAAGCGCTGCCAATCCCACCAAACTGTGGAAACCCGCAACCATTTCTGGCAACTGAGTCATGGAAACTTTTTTAGCAATAAAAAGTCCGATGCTTCCTCCAACGGCTATCGCTAACAGAACCAACCCAATATTCGATGTCGACACAAAGGCCGCGCAACAGGCCAAAACCATCCCGAAAATACCGAATAAATTTCCGCCTCGCGAACTACTCGCCGACGACAACCCTTTTAGCGCCAAAATAAAGCATATCGCTGCTATTAAATAGAGAAGATTCACCATCTACGTAACTACCTTTTACTTTTTTTGAAACATTTTTAACATTCTGTGAGTAACCATAAACCCGCCGAAAATATTGATCGACGCCAACAGCACGGCAAAAAATCCAAAGATTTTCGAACTCGAAGAAATGCCACCTGATGCCGCGAATATTGCACCAATAATAATCACACTTGAAATAGCATTAGTGACAGACATCAACGGAGCATGCAAAGCCGGAGTCACTTTCCAAACCACATAATATCCGACAAAGCACGCCAAAATGAACACCGTCACGCTGTGTAAACTCTCGACCGAAATCTGAAATAAATTTTGGATAAATTCCATTCTGCAAATATCCCTTGCTTCATAAAAATCGTTGCGAGTATACCAAAAAAACTTAATTTTCTATAGACAAAAATTTATCGGCATCAATTGCCGCCTTGCATCCCTGCCCTGCCGAAACTATCGCTTGACGATAAATCGGATCGCAAACATCTCCTGCGGCAAACACTCCTTTTACCGAAGTTTTAGTTCCATCGACAACTATATAGCCATTTTCATCCAGATTTAATTTTCCCTCGAAAATTTTGGTCGCCGGAGAATGTCCTATCGCGACAAAGATTCCATCCAGACCAATTTTTCGAAGCTCGCCGTTACTCTCCAGCAATACGCCAGTGACCCTCTTTTCATCGCCCAAAACTTCAGCAACCCGACTATTCCAAACAACCTCGATTTTCGGATTCTCAAACAGTCTGGCCTGCATAATTTTTTCGGCCTTCAGTGCGTCTCTGCGATGTATCAAGAAAACTTTATTTGCAAAATTTGTAAGATAAATGGCTTCCTCAACTGCCGCATTACCTCCACCAACAACCGCAACCGTTTTATTTTTGAAAAAGAATCCGTCGCAAGTCGCGCATGCAGAAACTCCCCTATTTTTGTATTTGTCCTCGCTCTCCAATCCAAGCCATTTGGCATTAGCCCCCGTTGCAATAATAACCGATCGACCTTCGTATGTATTTTCCGACTCTCCTTTGCAAACAAACGGTCTATTCGAAAAATCAACCGAGTCAATTACATCGTATTCGACATCAACTCCCAAGTTTTCAGCCTGCTGTCTCATTTGCATCATAAGCTGAGGTCCGGTGATTTTTTCTGAAAACCCGGGATAATTTTCGATGAAAGATGTAATCGTCAACTGCCCTCCATCCTGATTTCCCGTAATCAGCTTTACTTTATATCCCGCTCTCACCGCATAAATCGCCGCTGTATACCCTGCCGGTCCGCTTCCTATAACCAAAACATCGACCATCGATAACCCTCTTATTATTACGAACCGATCATATCAACTTATTTTCAGAAATGAAATATTCAGAAGAGATAGTAATACCGCTAAAAAGCCATTCAATAACGATAAGGAGAAAGAAATATAGAATCAACCTAATAACAGTACCAACTATCCGGATTTATTATATAATTTCGAATTTTTCTTTGTCAATATCTAATTTGTAAAATTTTCGAGAGTTTTACTTTATTATCGGTTTTGGTTAAGAAGACATCATGGAATATATACCAAAAATAGAATGAAACCGAAATTTCAATAACAAACTACAATATCACAAAAGTAAAACCATTCTTTTTTGTTCTGATTTTGTAAAAATATTGAAAAATTTACGAATAATCAACTTATTCCTTGTAGAATAAATTACAACATTTAATAAATGGATAAAACAACAAAACGCTAATTAATCAACCACCCTTAGTCAACGGAAAATGGAAAACCGCTGCCGTTATGAAGGAACTCATCAAGCCGGCAGAACCTTTAAATTTGACCAAAGAGTCTGTGGATGATTTTTTCGAATTTCTGAAAAATTAGTATGGTTTTTCGCTTGGCGTTGAGGCAATTTCCCAATTCGAGCCGCGTTCGCAGGGAGTGCATCTCGATGTTTCCTTAAGATATCTATATTAAAAACGCTCGCGGCACATAGTTATTCGTTTCGATTTCGAACAAATCCGTCAGGGCCCAAACCAATGCGTCCATGCGATCTGGTGATTTTTGTCCCGGCTCGTAGGTCGCCATCTCCATTTCCAGTTCGCGGAATTGTTTTGCGTGGAAAACCAAATTTTTTTGATACAGAATCACGACGGGCTGCGCGCGGCAGATTTTAGATTCCCTTGCTCTTACCTTCTTGATATTAAGAAAAGAATCTTCTTGGAGCAACACGCGGTTCAGCAGATCTCCACCGGCATTGGTTTCGATCACGATTTTTTTCGCGCGATATTTGTGATAAAGATCAACGACTTTCTTCGCCCAAATGTCAGGAGCTGCGCGCATGCTGGCGTCCTCCAGAACGAAGGCTTTATCGTTGCAATCTTTTCCCACAACAATTATACCCGTCTCATCACTGTTCTCCCCTTCTGTCATCGCAGGATCGACTCCGATCACAATATTGTCGATGAAATGAGGCGGATCGCGATAGCAATTTTCGATTTCGCGCCACGACCACAGCGTGTTTGGATTATCCTCGACAATCTCAGCATAAATTTCCTGTGCTTCCAACCTGGTGCCTTTTAGATATTCAAGATGCTTCAGAAATGTCGGCGAGAGATTTTTCTCATTTTCTAAAGATGAACCGCGTACAGTGACAACATCCTCGCGAGATATCAGTTCTTTTATAAATGGAATCGGACGCGGAGTTGTCGTCAAAATCAGTTTCGGATCCTCTCCCATACGCAAAGCAAAAGACAGCTGTTCGAAAGTCTCGCGCGGATGGAGAAATTTCGCAAATTCATCAATCCATGCCAAATCGAATTGCGGCCCACGCAGCTGCTGATAATTTTCCGCTCCGTATAAAGTGGCGATAGCTCCGTTTTTCCAGCACAACTCCCTCCGCGACGGAGTGTAACTCAGCCCATCGGAATCACGCGAAATATTCTGCAGTCCGCTGACTCCCTCGACCATAACTTGCTTAGCCTCCTCAATTGTGTTGGCGATCAGCGCAATGCGCTTGTATTTACCCGACAGAGCAAGTTTGCGGATCGCCTCCGCTGCCGCACGAGTCTTCCCGAATCCGCGTCCCGCCAAAATCATCCAGATACGCCAATCGCCCTCAGGCATCAATTGATTTTTTCTGGCTATTTGCTCCCAATCGACTAAATATTCAACAGCCTTATCAGCATTTTCTCCGTCATCTAAAAAAACCCCTGAAAGTATCTCCTTTTTATTGCATCGATTTTTCTGTCCATCAATAACTTTGTTTAACATGGAATTTACCGTCACAGATATTTTTAACAGATGCTTGAGATCCGAACGCTTCAGCGAATTGGACTTTTTCATCAATGTTCGAAACACATCGCTCATCATAATTCATCTCCGCCTTCAATGTCTAAAAATCTAAGTAATCTATCGGCTAACGAACTCACCAGCTTGAGTATTTCTGGCAAACTAGCCAATATCATAATTTTATTAAAAATCTTCATTTCACATTCCTCCTTTATCAACTAAATCGAATCTATTTTTAACCGGATACAAATCTCTAATTGCAATCAATTATTAATCGAGTATCTGCTCTCTTCTTTATTGCAAAATCGCAAAATTTTTACTCAACTCCTTGATAATTCCTCAATTTTGAAATTATCATCGTTTTCTTCTTCATTATGAAATTCACAAAAAATATAAAAATTTATCAAAATCTTTATAAAAAATTAACTTTTATCTGCCATAAATATAACTAGAAAAACATGGTGATAATAATGAACGAAGCTAAATCGAAGAAGGCGGCCCCGAAAGCCCAGGAAAAGGATGATAACATGAAAAACACAGAAATCGAAAAAGCACTCGCGAAAAACGACGAAGAGTGGCTAAAAAGAATGCTGCTGCTCGTGTTGATCATGATTATAGCACTTCTGGGAATCGACTAACAGTACTCGATTTGGTGGGCGCCAGAGGACTCGAACCTCTGACCCGCTGATTAAGAGTCAGCTGCTCTACCAACTGAGCTAGGCGCCCAAACCTTGCAACTTTTAACATTTAAAAAGTGGTGTGTCAAGCTTTCCTCTATTAGAATCTACATGTATTTTTAACGTTATATTGATTGTGGTTTCAGCACTTAGACCTTTTTGAGATTTACGATATGGACATAAACTTTTGCTGCACGAATTTTGAATCAATAATTCTCCATTTTCTAATTTTTTATATGGTTGCTTCGGTAGCAAAACTATCTCCCTATCGAACAACTGCAAACGAGCGTCAATTCTGTTCGTAATTTTTATCCTGCGCTACTTTTTTTTCAACTGACAATCAGATATACAAGCTATATAAGGATTTTCGAGGTTAAAAATGTTTCCTTCTCCGTACACTTTGCATCCGTTGATTTCCGGAATGACTCGCACTTGTTTTTTGAAAAATATCATCACAAGGCCGAACATTATCGTCGGAGATTATACCTACTACGATGATGAAGTTGATGTAAAGAATTTCGAGAAAAATGTCCTATATCATTACGAATTTTTAAACGACAAGCTACTCATCGGAAAATTCTGTCAGATTGCAAGCGACGTAAAATTTTTCATGAACGGAATGTTTCACATGATTGATTCGTTCAGCACATATCCGTTTATGATTTTTTCGAAGGAATGCCAAGATAAATATCCGACGGATGCGAAATTTCCGTTCAAAGGAAATACCGTAGTCGGAAACGATGTCTGGCTAGGTTACAACACTGCGTTTATGCCTGGAGTAAAGGTCGGAGACGGTGCGATTATCGGAGCAAACTCTCTTGTGACTAAAAACGTCGGACCATATGAAATCTGGGGAGGCAATCCTGCAAAATTGATCCGCAAAAGGTTTTCCAAAGAAATCATTGAGTTGTTGCTAAAAATTCAGTGGTGGAACTGGGATATCGAAAAAATTGAAGAAAATATCGACCTGCTAATTTCAAACGATTCCGAAAAATTGAGAAAATTGGCTCGCAAAGTATGATTATCTGCTAACTTAAGAACAATTCCTCAAAATCTCAACATTCGAAAGAAAAGTAAGAGTCGCATTTTCTTTACAAATAATTAACTAATCTTTATCAGAATATCTTCGTACGGGTTTTTGTGATAAGGAATGCGCCGTGAAACGGTTTTGTAAAACAATATTTACGAAAAGAGGTAAAAATGCTTTATTCTTAACTTTTCCATTATTAGTAACACCAATTTCTTTATGTGAAGCCCCTTCGGATACCGTTGAAAATTTGTATGATAAAATATACGTAATATCCTTAGATCGCACTCCGAAACGATACGCACACGTAAAAAAGCAGTTAGATCGATTTAATTTAAAACATGAAAAATTCTCCGCAATTGACGGTAAATTGATAACCGTGACAGATACAGAAGAAAATCTTCCAATTCCTTGGAAGGCAATATATCGCAGGGGATATCGCTATGGAGCTATACTAAAAATAAGTCAAAAACAGCAGTATAAAGATGCGGAATTCCTTTATAAACACGATCGATATACTCCGAATTTGGGAGAATTCGGATGTGCAATGAGTCACAGGGCCGTGTGGACTGATGCTGTAAAGCATAATTACAAGCGAGTAATTGTTTTCGAGGATGATATTAAGTTGGAAGATGATTTTTTGCCAAAACTGGCCCTAATTATGAATAATCTGCCAGATGATTTCGATGTGTTTTTTTTGGATATAGCATCATTTGTTTCGAAAGATGTTAGCTTCGTTGCTCCCGATTTTTGGTTGAGCAAATTTTCAAATACATCGTCCCCTTATTATGCAAAAGTAAAACCCTACAATGCAAATTTATGGGGATTGCACGGTTATATAATAACTGGTGATTCTGCCAAAAAACTCTTGGAAAAAACAAAATTCATGAACATTCCTATCGATAATTCAATTATATTTTCAGGACTAAAATCATATATTTCAAAAATAAAACTGCTATCAGGAACTGAAGAGTATTCCGTAATTCGTGGAGATAATAAAAACTAAATCACTGAGACTTCAACCTTCTCTCATAAAAAAACATATACTGCTGAACAATTCCGCCTATGTCTTGCAGTCCCCAATACTCAAGCGAAAAATCATTGCAATAGCGCGTTTCGAGAATTCTTTTTATCCACACGTCAATCGGAAACGCCTCGATTCGATGCATTCCGAACAGCGCGGTGCAGTTTGCAACTTTATCCCCGACGCCGTGCAAAGTTTTCAAATATTTCGTTGCTTCGAGGTAAGCCATTTTTCTCAACTTTTCCAAATCAAAAATTCCGTTACAAACAGATTCCGAAATTTTCAACAGATAATTTTTGCGATACCCCAATTTTACGAAATTTAAATCTGTTTCGCGAAAATTCAAAAAATCGTCAGGAGTCGGAAATTTCCCTTTGTTTATGTCGCACAATTTTTTGAGACAGTTTTTGATTCGCGGAATGTTATTTTGCTGAGAAATAATAAAAGAAACCATCATTTCCCAAAGATCTTGGCGGAGAATGCGTAATCCAGAACCGTAATTTACGGCTTTGATCAAATATTCGTCATTTGTCGTAAGAATTCTTCTTTTGATTTCTCCATAATCCGTTTGCAAATCGAAATAATCTGACCAAAAATCATCGAATTCATCTCGTTCGCAATGAAAAATGTGCGTCCCTTTCCTCTTCTGAACTTTCAGAAAGCGATTCAGGGCAAACAATTCCCACGTATCGTCGGCAACGCGATACATTCGAAAACACTGCCCCGAATCGGCAATCTGCTCGATATCAAAATCTTCCAGTTCGAGATTCAGCATGGACTAACTCAGAGAAATCTCGTTGTCCAAATATTTCACTGTATATTTCGAACCTTCGACAATCTCGCCACTGATGATTTTTTTCGCAATCAAGTCGTACAGATTTTTCTGCAGTGCTCTCTTCAGCGGACGCGCTCCATAGGTCGGATCGTAACCAATTTCGCAAAGCCAATCTTTGAACGAATCGTCGATTTCGAGATCTATGTGCTTTTCGCTCAACCTTTTATTCAGTTCGCGAAGTTGAATGTCCACGATGCCGCGCATATTTTGTTTCGACAGACTGTTGAACACTAAAATTTCATCCAAACGGTTCAACAACTCAGGACGGAAATTCATTCTCACGACATTCAATACCTGATCTTTCACTGTTTTTTTATCCGCAGATTGAGAAAAATATTCCGAGCCCAAATTCGAGGTCAGAATGATAATTGTATTCTTGAAATTTACGTTGCGTCCCAATCCGTCAGTCAGATGTCCTTCATCCAAAACCTGTAGCAGAATATTAAAAACATCATTGTGCGCTTTTTCGACTTCATCGAACAGAACGACGGAATAAGGACGGCGCCGCACCGCCTCGGTCAGCTCACCGCCTTGCTCATACCCGACATATCCCGGAGGTGCTCCGATCAATCGCGACACCGAATGCTTTTCCATGTACTCGGACATGTCAATGCGGACCATATTGGTTTTATCGTCGAACAAAAACTGCGCTAAAGCTTTGGACAGCTCGGTTTTACCAACCCCTGTAGGTCCGAGGAAGAGAAAAGATCCCAATGGCTTGTTCGGGTCGGAAATTCCTGCACGCGACCTGCGAATACAATCGGCAATGGCGTCAACCGCATCGTCTTGACCTACAACACTTTCCTTCAGTTTTGATTCGATGGACATCAGTTTCTCTTTTTCACCCATCAGCATTTTTTCCACGGGAATTCCTGTCCAACGGGAAACTACAACGGCGATATCATCGGAAGTTACTTCATTGCGTTTTTGGTTTGCCGACTCAAGCTTTTGGCATTCGGCTAACTTTTTCTGCAAATCAGGAAGTTTACTGTATAACAGCTCTCCCGCCCTTGCAAAATCCGCATTTCGCTGAGCAACCTCTGCCAAATTTTTAGTTTCATCGATTTTTTCTTTGAGAATCTTAATCTCGTCAATATTTTTCTTCTCGAGATTCCATTTCGCGTTGTGATCTGCCGACTTCTTCTCCAATTCCGTTAATTCTTTCTGTAATTTTTGAAGTCTTTCTCTCGACGCGTTATCTGACTCCTTCCTCAAAACCTCTTGTTCGATTTTCAGCTGCATAATTTTGCGATCCAGCTCATCTATCTCCTCAGGTTTGGAATCCAAAACCATTTTCAGACGACTGGCTGCCTCATCCATAAGATCAATCGCCTTGTCCGGAAGGAATCTATCGCTGATATATCTGTTGGAATAATTGCAAGCAGAAATAATCGCCGAATCGCTGATGCGAACACCGTGATGTAGCTCATACTTTTCCTTCAGGCCTCGTAGAATCGAAATTGAATCCTCAACCGTTGGTTCCGTAACAAATACCGGCTGAAATCTTCGAGCAAATGCCGAATCTTTTTCGATATATTTTCGATATTCATCAAGAGTTGTCGACCCGATGCATCGCAACTCGCCTCGAGCCAAAGCTGGTTTCAGCATATTGGACGCATCCATCGCACCATCTTGTCCCGCCCCCATCAAGGTATGGATTTCATCAATAAACAAAACTATATTTTCGTTATTTGAAACCTCTTTGAGCACCGCTTTCAGTCGTTCTTCAAACTCTCCGCGAAATTTCGCTCCGGCAATTAACTGCCCGACATCTAAAGACATAATTTTTTTGTTTTTAACGGAGTCAGGGACGTCATTTTTGATAATACGATTGGCCAGTCCTTCAACAATTGCTGTTTTTCCTACACCAGGCTCCCCGATCAGAATAGGATTATTTTTCGTTCGACGAGACAGCACCTGAATGGTTCTCCTGATTTCTTCGTCTCGCCCAATAACAGGATCTAACTTTCCTTTGCTTGCCGCATCAGTGATATCTTTTGCGTAGCGATTCAGCGCATCGAATTCCGATTCGGCATTTTCTGAATTTACCTTATTATTCATCCTAATACCTCCGATTGTTTTTTCTAACTTATCCAGATTACCTCCGCATTGGATAAAAAATGGTTTAATTTTCTCGCTCGACAGTACACAAAAAATCAGATTATCCAACCCGATGTATTTATCCCCAAACTTTTGTGCTCTCTTATCTGCATCATTCAGAACCTGATATAATTCGTTGGATAAACTGAGTTGTGCGTTTCCGTAAACCTGCGGAATTTTATCGATTTCTTTGTTGCAAAAATTCTCCAACTGTTTGTTATCTATTCCCTGAAGAAGTTTCTCCGCAAGATAATCATCCTGTTGCAATACAGATTTCAAAACATGAAAAGGTGTAAGTATTTGCTGCTGCCTCTCTTTGGCATACTCCTGAGCAGATTGCAACGCCATCATAACAGACTGAGTCATATTCTGATTCATAATCCCTCCATTCTGTAACGAAAGACATTATACCACTTTCTTTTAAAAATTTCAGGATTTTCACTTTTGATTAACTTCTATTTGTTACCTTTATATCATGTTAGTGGAGGTAGTGTAATGAAAAGAGTAGTAGGTCTCGCAGCATTTTGTTGCATGGTGTTTAATGTAGGTATTGTGTTAAATGTGGAAGCAGAAAGCAGCCTAGAAATGAATCCCAATGTTATGGAATATCTCAGAATGAGAAAGGAAGATTCCGATGTTAAGGAATATCTCAAAATAATAAAAAACAGGAATGTTAAGAAATATTTTAAAATAAGAAAAAGTCCGAGTGTTCAGGAATATTTCAAAATAAAAAAAGATCCGAAAGTTAAAGAGTATATCAATCGAAAAAGAAACATAGAGTCAAACTCAGAGGATAAATCGAACAATTCTGTCCCCAACAATTCACGAAGAAAAAGAAGAAGGACGAATGGAAATCAAGCAGTTGAAATAGATTCTGGCTACGATGTGAATAATGAATCTTCTGATTTCAAACAAACTTCCAAAAGGAGAAAAAGGAAGAGGATCAGAAATCGATTAAATCAGAATAATATGACGATGCCGAACCAAAACAACCAAGATGAGCACGCTCTCAATGAACCAATCATCGATAGTACCAGGATTAAAAAATCATCCGTAGTTGTAGAAAAAGACATAAAATTGGCGAACAAGGATGAATCCAAAAATGTCGAGGAAAAGATTTCTCCGATAGAGCTGTCTCCATTAGATAAAAGAGAAGTTTTAGCTCAAAATGATTCAGCAAAAGATTTAAAACTGGCAGCAAATTTCGATGATTCCAAAAAAGAAATCAAGGAGAAATTACTTCAGGTGAATAACAGCCGAAAAAGTTACAATCTGATCAGAACTCCGAATAAAAAACTTAAGAATAATATTCAAGTGAGTAAATTCCGCGAGGAACTCGATCGTTACAGAAGGCTATATTCTGCGAATCTGAAAAAAGCCTAATAACGAGAAAGAGAGATATACATTGTGGAAAAAGTAACGCTTGATTTGGACCATGACAAAAGTCCTGACTGTATCGAATTGCCAAACCAAGTCATGAAGAGGAGAATTCAATGAACAACGAAAGCATTATAAAAACGTTTCGAGAAAGCAATTCAGCGAAATCGGAAAAATTAACTGGAAGCTTCATCGAAAAAAATGACCGATTGAAGCTGTTAAAAAAAGAAGCTCTTGAGGCTATAAAAAGCGCAAAAATCGCGAACGACAATCGAATAAAAGAAAAAAATTAGCAAAGGTGTTCGGGAAAATTCAAAATGCTACTTTTGTTTTTCCAAGTATTATGATAGATTTCAGATGGTTTCAGAAGCCGCCGTGGCTCAGTGGTAGAGCACATCCTTGGTAAGGATGGGGTCGTGAGTCCGATTCTCACCGGCGGCACCACCTCGAAAAAATTTTTGGACATATTGATGCCAAACCAGGGAGGCTGCCTGTATTGGGAATTCCTTTCCCGCAACAACCGCCTACCATATTAATCTGTCTAAGAAACAATATCCCGCAAATCAAAAGCTTCGATAAATTCTCGCCATTCGCCTTTGCTTAGTCCACTGGTTTCCTGAGAAATTTTTTCGCCCAGCAACATTTTTTTATTGAGATCGATACATTTTTTCGAAACGCTCATCGAATTTTTACGATAATTCATAAACGCGTCATAGGCAAACGGAACCCATGCTTTAACAATATCCAAAATCACGTTGGCATAGCATTGAATTTCATATTGAGCATGAGAGTCGGCACGCAATCTCAAGAAATGAAACAGATTATGTAAGTCGATTTTCCAATACATTTCGGTGTAAACATTTACGGGTAAAATCGTTCTGGCGAGCTCTCGAGTCAGCCCCAAATCGTTGAGCATGTGAGAATATTTTTCGTACGACTGTTCGCTGAATTCCGCCAAAGTTTTCGCGATTTCCAGCTTATCCTCCTGAGGCATTGCATCATCTGTTCTACCCTGTTTATTGGTTTTGGACTGCCCCGCGATTTTCGACAACTCCGGAATATAAAATTCATCACTCAATACTGAATATCTCGCGGAATACTCGTTGATATTTGCAGTACGATGTCGAACCCAATGGCGCATCACGAAAATAGGAAGCTTTACATGTAACTTTATTTCACACATTTCAAACGGAGTTGTGTGTCCATGCCTCATCAAATAATTGATAAGCCCGCGATCCTCATTTACCTGTTTTGTTCCCGTACCGTAAGAAACCCTCGCCGCCTGCACAATCGACGAATCATTTCCCATATAATCTACGACACGAATAAACCCGTGATCCAAAACGGGAATCGTTTTGCTTAAAATTTTCTCCAGTTCCGCGGAAACAACTCTTCCAGTTTCATTTTTCACAGCATCACACATTTTTTATCTCCTATGTTCCGATTCCCTTCTTCATCTGATATTATAACGGCAATTAAAAAAAATACACCTGAAAAAGGAGGTTCATGGAAAGACTTGTTAACGGGAAAGCAATCGCCGAAAAATTTTGCGAAACTCTGAAAAAAAAAGTCGAAAAACTGAAATACCACGGGATTACTCCGTGTATAGCTTTGATAAAAGCGAATAATGATCCAGCCAGCGAAATATATGTCTCAAAAAAAGAAAATTTAGCAAAAATTTTGGGAATAAGATCACAGACTTACAAATTTCTTCCGGGGGTAAAAGAAGATTTTTTGAAAAATTTGATTAATGATCTAAATCAGGATCCGACCGTTCACGCAATACTGCTTCAGTCTCCGCTCGCTGAGGGTTTGAGCTTCAAAAAGTTGATAAATTTTATCTCGCCGGAGAAAGATGTGGACGGGCTTACTTCCGTCAATCAGGGAAAATTGTTCGCCGGAGAAAATTGCGTTCTCCCATGCACTCCTCAAGGTGTTATGCATTTAATTCACTCGGTAAAAAAGAATATTTCAGGTATGCACGCGACCGTTTTGGGACGGTCAGTTATTGTCGGACGTCCAATGATCTCGTTGCTGCTAAATAATAATTGCACAGTTACCGCGTTGCACTCAAAATCGAAAAATGTTCTGGGAATTTGCTCGACTGCCGACATCATCGTGAGCGCGATCGGAAAGCCGAAATTTATTACAAAAGATTTTATCAAACCGGGAGCAATAGTCATAGATGTCGGAATAAATCGAATCATAACTCCGGAAGGCAAGAAGAAAGTTGTCGGAGACGTCGATCTCGATGATGTTTGGAATTCTGTAGAAGCAATCACTCCCGTACCTAACGGTGTCGGTCCTATGACGGTGGCCTACCTAATGAGCAATACCGTTAATTTGGCGATAAATCAAAATCGAAAAAGACTTGGTCTCACGTTTGATGAATTTTGTTGACCTCCACCTCTCCCTAAAGGAAGAGGATTCCTATCGGCAGAATTCTTAACAGAGACTGCCCCAGGCGGGTTCTTGCTTCGCAGCAAGCTTCT
>CACWKL010000023.1 GCA_902761495.1 uncultured Pseudomonadota bacterium | reverse complement strand
GATATGTCGTGCCTGTGTATGCTTTCGTCTTCCATTTTGATCCTACATCTACTACTTCTTTGCTCTCAGTATAACATGTTTTTTGTGACGACACTATCTGTGAATGCCCTACCCCAACCAATCTTTTTCCTTCAAAAATTTTTCTTAGATATTTCTCATCATAATCTTCGGGATTATTGAAATAGTTTTCGGAAAGCAAGACATATCCGCAATTCGAAAAATACGGCAACAATTCATTCCAATATTTGTAATCCGAACCAAATCCATTAAAAAAAACAAACAAAAAATTATCCTGTGAATTTTCGGTTAATGATTTACAAAGCATAGCTATCTCCAAGATCCCATGTAGGAAGTTTATTAGATTCAGGTAAAAATATAATTACTTTTTAAAAATTTTAGGACAAACTCCGGAAATTTGGCAGTGATCGCAGTCCGGTTTTTTGGCTTTGCAAACATATCTCCCATGCAATACCAAATAGTTGCTGATATTTTTCTTGTATTTCTCAGGAATAACTTTTTCCAAATCTTTTTCGACCTGCAACGGATTATTACTTGTTGAAATTCCCATTATATTCGTCAGCCTCAAAACATGAGTATCAACGGCTATGGTCGGCTGATCAAATAACTCGTTCAAAACAACATTCGCACTTTTTCGTCCTACTCCAGGCAACGACTCCAGGGTTTCTCGAGAATTCGGGACACGCCCATTGTATTTTTTCTTCAAAATTTTCAGGAGGCCAATTATATTTTTCGCTTTATTTCGATAAAGCCCGATGGAGGAAATTTCCTTTGCAAGATTTTTCTCTCCCAAATTCAGAAAGTCATCGATGGTTTTATATTTTTTGAATAACTTGTCTGTGACTTTATTAACTTGAACGTCTGTGGTTTGGGCTGACATCACAACAGCCATCAAAAAAGAATAATCCGAAAAGCTTTTCAATTCACTTTTCGGGAATTCTATTGTTTCTGAGAGAATTCTGCAAATCTCCTCTATATTATTTTTTTGCACCCAAGTAATCCTCCAGAGAATAGAATCCGTTTTTCTGTGACACTAACCAAAAAGCGCACTTAACTGATCCCGAAGCAAATACTCTGCGAGAAAATGATCTGTGAGATATTGTCACTTCCTCATCTTCTCCTGTAAAACTACAGATATGATCACCAGAGACTCCCCCCACTCTCAGCGAAGCTATCTGCGGTGTTTTTTCTAGCTGAGATGCCAAAAACAGCGTCGTCCCTGAAGGCTTATCCTTTTTCTTATTATGATGCCGATCGATAATCGAGATATCGAAATCATCCAGAACTTTCTCGCTCATCCGAATTAACTTAGACATCAGAAAAATTCCTATGCTAAAATTACTGGCATAAAGAATCGGGGTGTGTTCAGCGAAAGATTTTAGCTGTTTGAATTCTTCATCGGAAAAACCCGTCGTCCCGCAAACAAGAGGAATATTGTGTTTAGCACAATATCTGGCCGCTTTTATTGAAACTGCAGGAGTGGAAAAATCCACGGCAACGGAACAATTCTTTATTATTTTTTCGAATTCCTCTTCAGGTGTGCCGCTCGAAATGCCTCCAGCTATTTCATCTGGTTTCAATAGTTTCGAAACCTCCTGCCCCATCCTTCCGGTAATTCCAATAATTGTTAACTTCATCTTAAACCCATCTATTCTAATCACCACACGATGCATGTAATTCTAAATAATTTTTCAAAGTATGTCATGTAGAATTGTTACTCAGATTCTAATTTGATAAATTCACCTTGGTTATGAGAGGAAAATATGCAAGGCACAGACGTATACAAAAACAAAGAACTAATAAAGTTTACGTTGTCCTTGGTTCTCGCGTCATTATCCATAAACTTGATGCTCGTAACAGATCGAACCATTCTCGGACTGTACTCGCTGGATTCTATGAATGCCGCTAGTCTTGGCGGAAATTTCGATACGACGGTCTGTTTTATTTTCACCAGTATAGCCCAAATTGCTACAGTATTCGTTGGACAATACAACGGAATTAAAGAATTCGATAAAACAGCTCGCGCTCCCTGGCAGATGATTTACCTCGGACTTGCGTCTTTCTTATTTTTTGTTCCGATGGCCGTATTTTGCGATCATTTCAATATCTTCCCGAAATATTTGGAAGAAGAAGGTCTGGCTTATACGAGAATATTGTTGTCCTTTGCGGGATTTCATGTAATTTCAATTGCTTTGTCCTCTTTTTTTATCGGAAGAAAACAAAGTTATATAGTGATTTTCACCTTTTTAGTCGGAAATTTGGTGAATGTTGCGTTAGATTACCTGCTTGTGTTCGGCGTTAAGGGATTATTCGATCCTATGGGAGCCAAAGGCGCTGCCATTGCAACTGTATCGGTTGAAATAATATTTGATATTATATTCGCAACAGTATTTTTTAATAAAAACAATCGAACAAAATTTAGAACGCTGGATTGTAAATTCAGACCTAATTTGTTTGTTGATTGTTTAAAAATCGGATTCCCGATATCCCTTGGAAAATTCCTCAATCTATTAGGATGGTTTTGTATTTTTACTTGCTTCATTAATGCATCCAAGGATATCGCCACTATTGAATCCTTTATAATGGGAATTTGGATGGCATTTATATTTTTCGCGGACGGAACATCCAGAGCCCTTTCAGCTTTATCAGCAAATTTAATCGGGGAAAGGCAACTTGGGGTCATACAAAGTCTCTTGAACAAATTTTTAAAAGCAAACTATATATTGTGCGCAATTTATTCAATTCCTTTGGTATTTTTTCCAGAAATAATGATTCATTTTTTGGATAAAGCTGAAGGTGGAATTGCCCATTTAATCCCTGATCTTAAATTTACTTTCATAAGTTTGTTTTTAATTTTGCTGACAGACAGCATATTTTATTTATATTGTGGAGTCCTAACCTCAGGGGGAGACACAAAATTTCCAACAGGTTTAGATATTTCAACTTTATGGGGCTTGGTCGTGATTCCCGTAGCTGTTATGTATTTAACTAACACATTAACATCAATACGTCCGGCTTATGTTTTGATACCTATTTCAGGAATAGTCAATTGTATTGTCATTTACATACGGTATAAAAAACTACTTTGGTATAAGCAATTGGTCTCCAAAACGCCTGAAAATCAGTAAACCTAGACCTTCGCGATCCATTTTGATAGAATTTAAACGATAGGTTTTTGCAAAGTTTCTGTACGTTTATGAGATTATTCGTGAACGTTGTTTTCAAGCATTGTTGTGGTGGAACTTTGCAAATTGTAAGTAAAAAGGAGAAGATTATGAGTATATTACAAAACATTTTAGATTTATTGGGATTTAATTCATTGATTAATATTTTAGGTTCTTGTTCGAAAATAGAACTGTTAGGTTGGGGAACTGCTTGTATTTCCCTAACCGGAGCGTTTTTAAATGCGAGACAGAAATGGTACAGCTTTCTTGTATGGATGGTAGCAAACATCTTTTGGATTATCTACGATTTATACAACGGATGTTATGCTCAAGCAGCCCTGTTCATGGCATATCTCTCCATGAATGTGTACGGTCTTTACTGTTGGAAAGTAAAGAAACCTGTGAAGAGGGTTAAGGAAAAATTGGATTCTTATATCAATTAATCTTTAGCATAAATATTTACTAATTTTGTTAATATTTTATTGATATTAATCTTTATAATTATTTATAATCACAATGACTTGAGAGGGTTATTGTGATTTCTTTTTTATCGTTTAACTGTTTCATATTGTTTTTTGTCGTGATTGATTTTTGGATCGTATCGAGGAATCAATCCGCAAAGACCTATACAGTATTGACGATATTTTGGATAGCCGTCGGCCTTTTGTTCTCTGCATATGTTTACTATTACAGCAAAAGTATCGAGTTATTTTACGAATATCTGAGCGCTTATTTTATAGAAAAATCGCTTAGCTTAGATAACATTTTCGTATTTTTATTGATTTTTTCAAAGTTCAATATAGATTTTAAATATCAGCATAAGGTACTGTTCCTCGGAATTTGGGGAGCGCTGTTTTTCAGATACATAATGATCTTCGTTTTAGGAGAATTAATCGACAAATTCCATTTCTTGATACCGCTCTTCGGATTTTTCCTACTCTACACCGGAATTGCGTCACTAAAAAAGAAAAACGACTCCGTAGTCGATATGAAATTTTTCAAAAAATTTTCTGATCGTGTTGAGTTAAATCATAAAGGTCATTTTTTCGTAAAACAAAACAATGGATCATGGAAAATGACCATATTAATTTTGGTATTGATTCTTGTGGAAACCAGCGATGTCGTATTTGCTTTTGATTCGATACCTGCAATTTTTTCCATAACTTCCCATAAAGATATCGTATATACATCCAACGCGTTTGCTATTATCGGTTTAAGATCTCTTTACGGAATTTTTTCGGAAATTATTAACAGGTTATGTTATCTCAAACACGCCGTCAGTATAATATTGTGTGCAATCGGTATTAAAATGATTTTGGCTAACGTAATTCATATAGGCTCGCTGGAATCTTTGATATTTATTGTAATGGTATTACTCGGTTCGTATATGGCGTCTGTGGTAAAAGAAAAAAAAGGAAAGATATGAATTTTTTTGTAGACATAGAACAGTTTTTATCCAAAAAGCAGTTGAGTTTTCATCAATTCGTACTATTCGGACTATTTTCGTTTTTTGCTTTCTTTTCCGTAATATTTTCTTTGTGGGAACAGAATTATTTCTCCTTAATTTCATTGATTGTGATCGGAATGATTTTCTTATCCTTTTTGAACGAAATGAAAAAAATGCAATCAAAAAACGGTTTGGTTTCATTTCAGCGTGACATGATTGCCGGGGGATTTGACGCCTCATTTTTTGCATTTTTTATCTTCGCGGAAAACGGAAAATGCCTATTCATCAATCGAATTGCTCAAAATTTATTTTCAGGATTTAAAATCAGAAATATTGAAGACTTTACGATATGTTTCAGCAAGTATCCTCAGGTTATAGAAGCGATAACGAGATTGAAGCAAGCTGCATCCAACATGAAACAATCTCATATCGATGTTCCCATGGATTTAAAATCCGACAGCTTTGCTCTTTGGAGAATTTTTGTCTCCCCTATTCCGGACCATCGAGGCGTTACCTCCTGGACAATCGTAGACCTGACTCCGTCAAATAACAAAATCGATTCGCTGGAGACCAGTTGCGTATTTTTGTTGGATGTATTAAATCACTCAAATCAAGGATATATTTGCTTAAATGAGATAGATGAAATAGTTTTTTGCAACAAAACGTTTTCGTATATTCTCGGAGAAAAAATTCAAAATATCGTAAACATTCCATTGGCGAAATTTGTAGTCAGAGAAAAAAATGTTGCAGACGAATTTCCGAAATTCTCTGAAAATGTTCCTATCAAAATAAAATTAAAATCTTCCGTCAGCGATAATGTTGAAGTTTTGATAAAACAAATCTCAAAAAATGAACAAGGATTGAGGATATTCTCAATATCGAGAGATGTCGGACAAAATGAAGATCTGATTCAAGCCTTAGGAAAAACAAAACTGTACTTTGAACATATTTTCGAAGATGCCCCTGTTGGAATAGCAATCACCGACGGAGCCGAAATTATCAGCGAAACCAACAGAACTTTTCGCTCACTTATAGGAAACGAAGAAGTAAACAAAACATCATTTTTGGATTACATCGCGGATGAAAAGAAAGAGACTATTCGAGAAAAACTTTATCAACTGATCGATACCAGCAGCACCTCCGTTTCTCCTTTTGAAATAAAATTCAAAAATCAGGAATCGAGAACCATTATGATTTATATCTCGAAATTGGATGAATCAAAAAGAAATAAGGATAATGACGGACTCGTTCTTTACTTTGTTGATGTCACAAAGCAAAAAGAATTACAATCGCAGTTTGTGCAGTCTCAGAAAATGCAAGCGGTCGGACAACTCGCCGGAGGAATTGCTCATGACTTCAACAATTTGCTTACGGCAATGATCGGATATTGCGACCTGCTGCTTGAAAAATATCTGCCCTCCGATCAATCATTCAGCGATATTATTCAAATAAAGCAAAACGCAAACAGAGCGTCCAATTTGGTAAGGCAGCTATTGGCATTTTCCAGACAGCAAACCATGCAGCCAAAAGTACTTAGCGTTACCGATATGCTAAGTGAATTGTCTGCTCTTTTGAAACGTTTGCTGGGTGCTAAAATTGAATTGAAAGTGGTTCACAGTCGCGAGGTCGGATATATAAAAGTCGATCAAATTCAATTTGAACAAGTAATTATCAACTTGGCGGTCAACGCAAGAGATGCGATGAAAGAGGGGGGAACTTTATCCATAACAAGTCAGGTATATACAACTCATGAGGCGAAACTTTTGCGAGGAAGTTCCATGCCTGCGGGAAAATATGTATTGATTGAAATTATGGACACAGGAACAGGAATCGATGAGAAGTTATTGAATCGAATTTTCGATCCGTTCTTCTCTACAAAAGAGAAGGGGCATGGTACAGGACTCGGTCTGTCCACTGTGTACGGAATCGTAAATCAGACAGGAGGCTTTATTTCGGTAGAAAGCGAACTTGGAGTTGGTACGAAGTTTAGTTTATATTTCCCGATGGTTTCCGCCGAAAGTGTTGCTGCTCAAACGACAACCGAAACCACTGGTGAAAAGAAGAACGCAGATCTTACAGGAACGGGAACTATTTTGTTGGTTGAAGATGAAGATGCCGTCAGAATGTTCAGTTCGCGAGCTTTGCGTGACAAGGGATACCGAATTATAGAGGCGTCCAACGGAGAATCCGCTTTTGAATTTATTCAGAAAAATGCAACAACCATTGATTTGGTCATTACCGATGTAGTTATGCCAAAAATGGACGGTCCTACTCTCATGGAACACATAAAAGGACTGAATCCGAAAATGAAGATTATATTTATATCGGGATATACCGAAGATAGCTTTAGAAATTCATTGGCAAATAACTCGCAAGTGCACTTTCTCGCAAAACCGTTTAATCTCAAGGAGCTGGCCGGAAAGGTAAAAGAGGTGATGAGTAGCTGATATTACAAGTTATTTTCTAAATTCTTGTATATTTATCAGCGAATATAATATATATTATATTTGTGTTTCTGCTTGAGGATACTGCCTTGGATACGAGGGATCTTCCTTTTCAGCCGGGATCAGGTCGCTTCTTTTTGCGCAAGCCGAAAGACAAAGTAATATGAATAAAATATGGATGTATTTCATGAGTGTGTTCTCTAAGTTTCTCTTCAACAAGTGTACAAGATTTTGTTTTATATTGATAGCCTTTTGGTTATTCAATAACGATTGTTTCGCCGAAAAAAGTGATCCGGCAAAAAAGATCAAATCTAAAATTGAAATGACTATTCAAGAATCAAATGATGCAAAAACGAAACAAAACGATTCTGAAAAGATCACTGAAGCACCATCACAAAAAGAGATCAAGCTCGAAACCGAACAGAAAAAAAGCGATGAAAAAAGTTCGGAGGATGCTATATCGGAGTTTGTGAAAAGCTTTTCAGGTATCCAAAAACCATTCAAAGATTATCCAGGTTATTGGAATCAACTCTCTGATTTTGATTTAGAAATTACATGTATGGAAGCTAATGATGAGTTTCCTTCCAGGAGTTTTCGTCTAAAAGATTTAAAAGGTAATGTTGTCATTTTGTTTTTTACCACCACCTGGTGCCCGAATTGTGTAAAAGTTTTTCAAGATTTGGATAAGCTAGCCAGTGAATTGTCGGGGAAAAGTATCTCAAATGTAAAAATTATCACTTTAGTTTTGGGAACTGAAGATGACGATGCTGTAAAAAATTATTACGAAACAAAAGAAATCAAATCGCTACGCAAATTTAGATCCATCTCTCCGGCATTTTTCAACATAGTAAGAGCTGTCCCTACTTGCTTTATCTTCGATAAGAAAGCAGTTCCTGTGTGGGGATTTAGCGGAGCAGCAAATTATGGCGATCCATACTTTTTGAATTTTATTGAAAATTTATCGAAGGAAAACGTGAAATGATTGAGTGGAGGGGAACAACTATACTTTCGGTACGCAAAGGCAATCAAGTTGTAATTGCCGGAGACGGTCAGGTCACTATGGGAAACAGCGTGGTAAAAGCAAATGCGACGAAGGTAAGATTTTTGCCTACCGAAAATGTCCTGGTTGGATTTGCCGGAGCAACTGCCGACGCTTTCACTTTACGAGAGAGACTGGAAGAAAAATTAGCTCAGTATCCCGGCCAATTGCCTCGAGCGTGCGTATCTCTCGCAAAAGATTGGCGTACCGATAAATATCTTCGCAAATTAGAAGCAATGATGGCCGTTGCAGACAGAGATCATTCTTTCATTCTCAGCGGAATGGGTGACGTCTTGGAACCGTCCGACGGAATTATAGGAATCGGTTCAGGCGGCAACTACGCTCTTGCTGCGGCTCGAGCATTAATTGATATGCCATTAACCGCAGAAGAAATCGCAAGAAAAGCCATGAAAATTGCGGGGAATCTCTGCATATACACAAATCACTCAGTAGTTCTTGAAAAAATCGAAATAACAAAGGAATAAAAATGACATCGTTGACACCTTCGCAAATTGTAACAGAATTAGATCGTTTTATCGTCGGGCATAAGGAAGCAAAGAAAGCCGTCGCAATTGCACTTCGAAACCGTTGGAGAAGACAGCAAGTGCCAAGTCCTCTCAAAGAAGAGATTTTGCCGAAAAATATTCTTATGATGGGACCTACAGGTGTCGGAAAAACCGAAATTGCTCGGAGATTGGCTCGTCTTGCGGACGCTCCGTTTATAAAAGTTGAAGCCACAAAATTCACAGAGGTCGGATATGTCGGTCGAGATGTTGAACAGATCATTCGTGATTTAGTAGAGATTGCAATCTTTCGTACTAAAGAAAAAAACAAGGCTCTTGTTGAAGAAAAAGCGAAAATTCAGACGGAAGAGCGTATTTTGGACGCATTGGTTGGTGATCAATCCGCTTCAGAGACTCGGGAAAAATTCAGGAAGTTGTTGCAATCAAATCAACTTGAAGATAGAGAAGTTGAAATCGATGTTAAGGACAATGTTTCCTTGGGTAATTCTTTCGAAATTCCCGGAATGCCTGGCACTCATGTGGGAATGATGAATCTGTCCGACATGATGAACAATGCCTTGGGAATAAATAAAACGAAATCGCGAAAAGTTACGGTAAAAGAAGCTCGAAAACTTCTAAATGTCGAAGAAAGCGATAAGCTAATCGATAAAGAAAAAATAATTAAGGAAGCAATTTTCGCCGTGGAGCAAAACGGAATTGTTTTCATCGATGAAATCGATAAGATTTGTGCAAAAAATTCAAACGGCGCAGATGTCAGCAGAGAGGGAGTTCAAAGAGATCTTCTTCCGTTAATCGAGGGATGCTCGGTAACAACAAAATACGGAACGGTTAAAACGGATTACATTTTGTTTATTGCGTCGGGAGCGTTTCACGTATCGAAGCCATCGGACCTCCTTCCTGAGTTACAGGGACGTCTTCCGATTCGGGTCGAGTTGAAAAATTTAACAGAAGAAGATTTTGTCAGAATCCTGAAAGAAACCGATAGCAGCCTTATCAAGCAATATTATGCACTTTTAAAAATCGAAGGCGTGTTGGTGGATTTTGCAGAGTCCGGAATCAAGAAAATCGCCGAATTATCCGCTGTCGTCAACAAAAATGTAGAAGATATCGGAGCTCGTCGGCTTCATACTATAATCGAAAAACTTTTGGAAGATATCAGTTTCGAAGCAGATCAAATGAAGAATCAGCGCATTACCATTGATGATTCTTACGTTGAAGAAAAAGTCGGACATTTGGCGAAGCACCAGGACTTATCAGAGTTTATTTTATAATGGATTACATTTGTTGGAAGATCGGCTTAATTCTGTCGTTTCTTAAAACTCCAGCAAGCCAGCGAAAGCGTGATTGTCGCAGTGATAATCAGTGGAACCAGATTCATCGAGACATCGGCGAAATTCATTCCTTTGAGAAAAATTCCGCGAGTAAGAGCCATGAAAAATCTTATAGGATTCAACAAAGTCAGATATTGTAAAAATACCGGCATGTCTTCGATTGGAGAGATAAATCCGGAAAGTAACACTGCCGGCATCATGAAGGTTATCACTCCGAGAATCGCCTGTTGCTGAGTTCGGCAAATCGAGGAAATATACAATCCGACTCCAACCAACGATAACAACGATACAAACATTGAAATTAAAAACAAGACGATCGAACCTTCAAAAGGCATTCTGAAAAAAATTTTTATGACAAAAGTCATAATACAGGTTAAGGCCATCGCGATAATCAACGGCGGAACTGTTTTCCCCGCCAAAATATCGACTGAGGACAACGGACTGACAATCAGCTGATCGAAAGTTCCCATTTCTCTTTCGCGCGCGATCGATAATGCCGTCAAAATCAGAGTAATCACCGATGCCAACATCGCAATAATCACCGTCAAAATAAACCATCGATATTCTAAATTCGGATTATACCAATTTCGCGTTACGACATTAATTTTTACACCGTTCGTGGGAGCGATTTCTTGACTATAGTCCGAAACTATTTGCGATACATATCCGGCGACAATCGCCGCGGAATTCGTTTGGCGTCCGTCGGTAATAATCAGAACATCGGTCGGAGTGTGCGAAATTATATTTGTCGAAAAATCATTATTAATATACAGGCCCATATTCGCATCTTTATTATCAAGTTTGTTCTGCATTTGTTTCATATTTTTTACTCGATAAATATTTCTAAATTGCGGAGAAAGGTCGAACCGGGAAATCAATTCGCGCGACTCAGTGGAATTATCTTGATCCACGACGACTACATCAATGTTTTTGACCTCCATGGTGATGGCATATGAGAACAAAATCAGCTGTACAATCGGCAACGCAATTATGATCCTTCGACTTTTAGGATCCATCCAAGTGATGATGAATTCCTTTTTGATTAGTGCGAGAATTTTTTTGAGTTTCTCAATCATTTGACAGCCTCATATCCGTATTTTTATAAACCGCCCAAAACAAAAGAGTTCCCAGAATCAGCAAAAACAGAGAAGATTTTATCGCTATACTCGGAACTGTTCCCGCCATAAATTCGCTTTCAATAAAAGTGATAAAATATCGTGGAGGAAGAATTCTCGTAATGTACTGTAAAATTTCGGGCATCGAACCTATAGGAAAAACAAATCCCGATAGAAGCAACGCAGGAAGAAATCCTATTCCTATTGAAATCTGGCTCGCAAAAAATTGATTTTTTAATACCGTGGAAATCAACAAACCTATTCCCATCGATGCAAACAAAAACAGCGAGCTAACAAAAGTCAAAACCAGATAACTGCCATGAAAAGGCACTCGAAAAACTCCTATACACAATATCAAATTGAAAATCATCGACAACATTCCCAAAATGAAATACGGAATATATTTTCCCAGCACGATATGCATTCGAGTAACGTTCGAGCTGAGCAAAGATTCCATTGTCCCACGTTCCCATTCGCGCGCAACAACTAAGGCCGTAAGCAAAATTCCAATTAAAGTCATTGTGATAGCTATCGACCCGGGCAGAATAAAATAATATCCGTTAGAGTCTTGATTGTACCAAGTTCGAATTTGCGGATTCACAATCTGCGGAGACATAAGTTGCGCATATTTACTGGATGCAAGCCATTGGTTAGAAATTTGCAGAATATAATTTTGCAGATGGGTTGCGGTATTGACCTCCGCCCCGTCGGCAATCACCATGAGATCCGCGGATTGTTTTTGCTCCAACTTAGTTGAAAAATCGTTGGGAATTACAACCATTCCTTTTATCTTCGAACGAATCAATTTTTGAGTTAGATTATTCATGTCATCGGAAATTTCCGAATTTATATATTTACTGTTACCAAAGGAATTGGCCAGCTGCGCAATCTCTGGGGAATTGTCGTCGTTTTTTATCCCAACATTTACGGTTATGAAATCGAGATTTATCCCGTACATATATATGAGGATTGAAATAAGAGGAAGAACGAACGAGATAACTATGCTGCTCGGATCACGCACGATTTGCAAAATTTCTTTTTTCACTAATGCTCGTAATATTTTCATTTCTCACTCTCTAGAATTAATTTCATGAAAGCCTCTTCCATACTTTTGGCGCGAACTTTATTTTTCAACGCCGAAGGAGTGCCTATTGCGACCGCATCTCCCTTATAAAACAAACTGATGCGATCACAATACTCGGCTTCGTCCATAAAATGTGTTGTAACCAAAACCGTAACTCCTTTTTGCGCCAGGGATTTAATATGATCCCAAAATTCTCGGCGAGTTATTACATCGACTCCCGAGGTCGGTTCGTCCAAAAATAGAATGGGCGGATTATGGATCAGCGCACAGGCCAAAGATAACTTCTGCTTAAATCCCAGTGGTAATTCTCCTGATTTTTGTTTCCGAGTTTGAAAGAATCCGAAAATATCTATAATTTCGTCAACTCTTTTTTTCAAATTTTCATCATGAATTCCGTAAATTTCCGCAAAAAAATCCAAATTCTGCTTAACTGTAAGAGCTTCGTAAAGTGAAAATTTTTGCGCCATATATCCGAGATTTGCTCGCGCATTTTCAGGATCTTCCGTAATATCTACCCCCATGATGCGAGCCGTTCCGCTGGTCGGTTTCAAAAGTCCACACATCATCTTAAAAGAAGTTGATTTTCCTGCGCCATTCGGTCCCAATAGCCCAAAAATTTCTCCTTTTTTTATTTTGAAAGAATTATTTTTTACCGCATAAAAACTGCCGTAGAGTTTTTCCAAATTATCCGCGACGACTGTATATTCGACGTCCGAATTTTTCGGAATATAGTTCTCAGCAATTCGCGATTTCGTCTTGCGGTATCCGCCCATAAGATCGATAACTTTGTTCTCAAATTCTTCCGTAGTTTTCGCAAGATCGTATGGCTTTCCCTGATAAATGACTTTACCCTGATTCAACACCACGGCCGTGTCGAAACTATGAGCTTCATCCAGATAAGCGGTCGACCAAAGTACCGTAGTTTCAGGAGAAATCAAATCGCGCACCATTCGCATAAGGTCGCGACGAGATATCGGATCGACTCCGACGGAAGGTTCATCCAATAGTAGAAATTCCGGAGATCCAAGCAATACACAAGCCAGTCCCAATTTCTGTTTCATCCCTCCTGAAAGCGCTCCGGCCAAACGTGTCTGAAATTTTTTGAGATTTGTAAATTCCAACAATTTTTCGAAATCATGCGCCACATTTTTTAAATCGGCGTAAAGTCTCAGATTTTCGATGACGGTCAGATCTTCATATAATCCGAATTTTTGCGGCATATAACCAATTTTTTTATTCAGTTCATCCTTTTGCGTTTCAGGATTTAGCCCCAGCACCGAAATTTTCCCATGATCCGGCAACAACAATCCTATAATCAAACGAATTAGCGTAGTTTTTCCTGACCCATCCGATCCGATCAGTCCCGTAATTTTTCCTTTCTCAATTTTCAACGAAAGATCATCTATCGCCGTCATTCCTCTGAAATTTTTGGTTAAATGCTCGATCGTTACCGTATCCATGAAAAACTCCTGAGGATTTACGACTTCAAATCGATTTTGATCGTTGTCGGCATTCCCTGACGCAAAAATTCATCAATGTTGTCAATGTAAACACGAATTCTGTAAACCAAATTTGCTCGTTGCTCCGTCGACTGAACGGTTTTCGGCGTGAATTCGGCCACCGGCGAAATGTAACCGATTTGCCCTTCATAGGCGCGGAGTTTATTTGTTTTTGGGTCTACAGTGTCGGTCAAAACTTTTACCTTCATTCCGTATTTTATGTTACCCAAATTCGGCTCGCTTACGTAGGCACGAACCCACATCGGACGATTTTTGCAGATGGTATAGATTCCCTGCCCTGCCACGACTATCGATCCCGGCTCTTGGATACGTGTAGTAATTATTCCGTCGTCAGGCGCATGGATTTCTGTGTATTCCAACTGATTTTTCGCCAAATTTTCAGCCGCAACCGCCGCCAGATAATCCGCCTTGGTACGATCCCTGTTGCTCAGTAAGGTATCATAATCCTGTTTCGCCAAAACGTTATTCAGGCACAATGGACCGTTTCTTTCGTATTTCAAATTGGCCTCGCGACTAATCGATTCCGCTTTTTTTACATCGGCTTTCGCTTTTTCCAGAGAATTTTTGTAATCTGTATCGTCTAAAGTTGCGATTACTTCTCCTTTCGAGACAGTGTCTCCCTCTTCCTTGTTCATCGAAACTATTTTCCCCGGAACCTGAAAACCAACTGTTACCTGCCGAATTTCAACGTTCCCGTACAAGGTCAATTCGGAGGAATTTTCCTTATATTGACTTATCAAGCAATAGACAAGTATTACAAGAGTAACAGTAACCGCGCACGCAATTTTTACATTAATATTCTGAAATAGTACGACTTCTTTTCTCATAAAAATCTCCATCACTATCCAAAAGTCTATCATGGAATTCTAAATTTTTTCTTAAAGGGAACGTGCGTTCGTGAGTAGGAATTCATTGTATGTTAAATTGTTGTTAAATCATATAAAATGTTGTAACAAATCGAAAATTTTTTTCAGAAAAGCTGAAGTTGTAGTATAATACCACTGTTACGTGGAGGCGAAAATGGATAGATTAACTTCTTTGTTCAACAGTCCGTTGTTTTTGGGATTTGATCATTTTGAAAGACTGATCGATACTATGTCCAAGGCGCAAGACAATTATCCTCCATACAATATCGAGCAAATAGGGCAGTATGGTTTCAGAATCACTCTGGCACTAGCGGGATTTCAGCGCAAAAATATCAACATATCATTAGAAAACAATCAGTTGACCATTCGGGGACAACAGGAAAACGATCCCGACACCGTTTACATATACCGCGGTATTGCGACTCGTCAATTCATAAAAACATTCATTCTTGCCGACGGAGTAGAGGTAAAAAATGCGGAATTTGTGGACGGATTGTTACATGTAAATTTGCTGAGAGTCCATAATGAAAAAGAAGTTCGTACCATCGAGATCGACGAGCCTACGGTAATTTCTAAAATGCCAAAACAAATTGAGGAGATAAAATAGCTGCGGTTTTGTAGCCTTTTTGACATTTAAGACAATTTATGCTATCATATGTCGATGCATTTTGATAAGGAGGTAGAATAATGAAGGCATTTATATATTCTGGTATAATCGCGATAGGGTTGTCGTTTGGGGGGTATTTTTCAGCTAAACAAATCTCTTCGGCAAAGCAATTGATTGAAGTTAAGGGACTGTCCGAAAAAATCGTCAAGTCCGATCTTTGTACAATTACCATAGATGTTGAAAACACGGGAGAAACGATAGAGGACACCCAGAAGCAGTTACAAAAATCCATTGATATTATTTTGGATGATCTAAAGAAAATAAATTTAAATAGAAAGGATGTTCTTATCACGAGTCGTACTTATGACAGAAATACTGAAGAGTACAACGATGGCAAGAAGGTAAATGTCAAGAAATTTGAAATGACAAAGTCTCTCAAAATATCAACCAATAATATTGATGCCCCCAAAGCCGTGGAAGAGATGCTTTCGGGTTGGCTATCCAAAAATATTTTGGTTCGTTGCGATTATGAATATAAGCTATCCGACTTTAATAAACTGAAAAAAGAGATGATGAAAGAGGCTGCCCAAAACGCGCGAGACTGCGCTCAGTCGTTCGTGGGAGCATTGGGAGAGGAACTCGGCGAATTGGTTTACTTGAATCAGGGAGTAATTTCTATGTCTGCGTCTGACGAATCAGAAGCATCGAACAGTTGGTATGGACAAACAAGGTCTGCAGAGAAAAAACTACGACTTGTTGTCAGAGCCGGATTCAAAAAGAAAGTGTAAATACTGTAGATTGTATTTAATATAAATAAACGGAGGTATTTACAATGGTAAAGATAAAATTAAGCAAGGAAGAAAAAGAGGCACAAAAGGCAAGGCAGCAGCAGATAAGGCAGCTGAGGCAGAGCGCAGGGATAAAGGATATAGCAGGAGTCGAAAGCTTGGTACAAGAGATGAAAAAGGTACTCATTTAGGATATGTATCAAGCAGAAATGGACACACATCTAGGATATTCGAAGAATGGAGAACGGCCTGAAGAATCAGAGAATTACCGTAATAGAAGTTATCACAAGTTTGTAAAAACGAAAGATGGTGAGTTGGAGTTGATAGTTCTTCGAGACAGATCAGGAGAATTTGAATCACAGGTTGTAAAAAAGCACCAAATGGACATAACAAAAATAGAAGATAAGATAATCGGTCTATATGGCTGCGGAATATTAGATCGGTTCTTCGAAAAGCTCTCAGTGAGAGCTTGAGGATCAAACAAAAGCAACCGATCTACCCTTCACACGAGATATCTCGGATAATATAAAAGAAATCTACGGATTTGAGGTGTCAGCGGAGACAATTTCGAATATAACGCACCGAGTATTATCTGATGTAAAAGAGTGGCAATCACGAGCACTAAAACCAGTGTACACAGTGGTTTTTATGGACGGAATGG
>CACWKL010000022.1 GCA_902761495.1 uncultured Pseudomonadota bacterium | reverse complement strand
ATTATAGACCTCATGCCTCCTTGCAGGGGCTAACTCCTTCGTTGTATATTCAAAATTATTCGGAGGCTATTTCGTCTCATCTCATGTGAACTTATACAGAAAAAGCTTAATATCTTCAAAATTTGAGCGTCATTTGATAGAATTTTGGCCGAGATGTAAGGCTTTTCGTATGCTGGATGAAATAAAAAATACTCGGGCGTCACTTTGGATTTCCGCCTCGGCAGGTACGGGGAAGACCAAAAATTTGATTGACAGAATTCTTTCTTTACTTCTGAATGGCGCGGAACCATCTCACATTTTGTGCCTGACATATACGAAGGCAGCGGCCGGCGAAATGCTGGATCGATTGTCTGAATATCTTGATCATTGGCAGAAATTATCCGATCAGGAAGTTATCAACGAGTTGGCCGAGCTGGGATTTTCCGAAAAATATCTGCCGCGCGTTCGCGAATTATATAAAAAAAGTCTAGAAAGTGATTGGGTGAACATCCGAACAATTCACAGCTTCGGAATGAATCTTTTAAAAAAATTTCCGCTCGAAACGGGATTGTATCCAGGTGCGAAATTATGCGAAGATCATCAAAAAAAACAAATGCTGGAAGATGCATTCAATTTCGTTCTGAAGCAAAAAGAATTTCACGATGATCTGAAAAACATCGCACAGTATACCTCGTCGATTTTGGATTTGATCAAGGACAACACAATTATAAGAGTGAGAAAATTTTTCGATAAGCACGGAGACTACGAAAGTATCAGAAATTTTTTCGTCAACGAGTTTGAAATTAATCAGGATTTGCTGGATCTCGATTTCCAAAAAGCTCTGCAAAAAATAAAATTTAAAATCTTCGGCAAAAATTTTCAAAATAATCTTGCGAAAATCGCGGAAATTTTATCTTTCGGGAGTAAAACCGATCAGGATAAAGCGAATTATTTGAAAAAATCAGCGAAATTCGGCGGAGACGATTTTATTTCGGCGGTACTGACGAAGGAATTAACGCCGATCAAAAATTTATGCACGAAAAAAATCGAAAATACGAACGTTAAATCCGGTCTTTTGGATTTGCAAAACAACACTCTGAAATATTTAGAAGAAAAACACAGGCTAATCGCAACGAAAATCAACATTTCGTTTTTCGTCGTACTGAATGCGCTCATCAAAAAATTCATCGAATACAAAACGGAGCAGCATCTCATCGACTACGACGACGTAATCATCTCGACTCTGGAGCTTTTGCAGAATAGTCTGTCGTGGGTGTTTTACAAAATCGATCGCAATATCAATCATATTTTGGTTGACGAGGCGCAAGATACCAGTCCTGAGCAATGGGAAATTATTCTCCGTTTGACGTCCGAATTTTTCGCTCATGAGTATTCCGAAAAAACAATTTTCGTGGTGGGCGACGAGAAGCAATCGATCTATTCGTTTCAGGGCGCAAACGTTGAACTTTTTGAAAAAATGCACAAAAAATTTCGCAGAGCTTCGCTCGCTTGCAAACAAAAATTTTACGATGTCGAACTGAACAAATCGTATCGATCCGACGGAAATATTTTAAAATTTGTCGATAAAGTTTTCGCAAACGATTTTGAAAATATCAAACACGATACGGTGAAAAATTCGGCGGATGGTGTTGTGGAAATCGTCGATTTGTTCGAAAAATCCGATGATGATTCTGAAAATGAGTTGGCGAAATATGTTGCGGATTTCATCGAAAAATCCATTAAAAATCGCGTCGCGGTGAAGGGCGGAAGTCGCGCAGCGCGTCCGGAAGATTTTCTGATTTTATTCCGCCATCGAAAAATCGAAACCATGAATTTAATTTGCGATGAATTGAAAAAGCGAAATATTCCGGTTTCAGGAGTCGACCGTGTACTCCTCAAGAACGAAATCGTCGTCGAAGATTTGCTTGCGCTCGCAGAATTCAAAAATTTTCCGCTCAATGATTTAATTTGTGCCTGCGTTTTGAAGTCGCCAATCGTCGGAATGTCAGAAGAAGATCTGATGCAAATCTGCCTCGCGCGCGAAGACAAAAATTTGTGGCCGTATATTTTGGAACGGGAAGATATTCGCGAAAAATATCCGATAGCTGATTTGCAAAAATATTTGGATCTGGATTTGTCGGTCGCGGATTTTTTCCACTTTGTTTTGGTCGACGGATTGCGCGAAAAATTTCTGAATCGCTTGGGCGAAAAAGGCATGACCGCGCTCGATGAATTTCTGGCTGTTTGCGAAAATTACCAGCATCAATATTCGCCAAATCTCTGCAATTTTTTGAGGTGGTTTGAGAAAAACGATCAGACGATTAAAAAGGATTTTGTCAGTAGCGGCGGAGAGGTTCGAATCATGACAGTGCACGCGTCAAAAGGCTTGCAGGCCCCGTTCGTGATTTTGGCGGACGCACATTTCGAACCGAAATCGTCCAACTCTATTGTCGCGGACGATAACGGGCGGATTTTTTGGAATTTCGACAGAAAAATGATAACAGAGAACGTCATCGGCATCATAAATCACAACGAAGAATATCGAGAAGCCGAAGCTCAACGGCTACTCTATGTCGCACTGACCCGCGCAGAAAGTTATCTGTGTATTTTGGGAGAAAACGGCGCACGAGGAATCGGAAAAAATTGTTGGTACAGTAAACTGAAAAACTGTGCGGTTGAAAATTTTTCGCGAGAAGACCAAAGTTTGATACTGGGAAATTATCCGATAGCATCTGAAAGTTATGAAGAAAAAATTCCAGAACAAGATGTTGAAACTCCCGACTGGTATTATCAGAAACTTCCTCGGCCGGAAAATATTTCTCCGGGAAAAAACAAAACTCCACAAACGGAATTCGGAGATTGCGTCCATTTGCTGCTGAAAAATATTGCCGTTTATCAAGACTCGAAAACTCTCTTGGATTTTGCAAATTCGTTCGAACTATCCGTTGAAGAAAAATCGCGGGCCGTCAGCGTCGCACAAAGTGTGTTTGAAAAATTTCCGAATTTGTTCGACAAAAATTCTCGCAGTGAAGTAACTGTATTTTTCGAAAATCAAGAATTTCGAATTGATAAAATCGCGAAAATTGACGGCGAAATTTGGATAATCGATTTCAAGACAGGAGTGCCTCAGGGAAAAATTCCACTCGAATACAAAAATCAGTTGATAAATTATCGAAATATTTACAAAGAAATCGCCAATGTCGATGCCCACACCGCAATTTTGTGGACTCAAAATCTCGAACTGGCAAAAGTTGCGTAGACTTTACTGAAACCTCCGCTTCTGAATTTACATAGCTATTTTCTTATTGAAAAACAAACCCGACAACGTAGCCTCCCCTCCGTACTTAAAACCATCACGCCGCTTAGTACTCTTTTCAAAGACTTTTATTCGCCGACTCCATCACTAAGGTCGTCCATCCGTTGTAATCATATTTGTGCTTGATTTTCAGACCGAGTGAGGTAAACCTCTTCTCGACGGAATTATCGTCGGAAGTAAACCCGGAGAGCACTAAAATTCCGTTGCTCGCCAGAGATTCAACTATGTAATCGCTCATGGATATCAGTGGTTCCGCCAGAATATTTGCGACAACGAAATCATATTTGTTCTCGGAAAATTCGCATGCTTGATTTTGAAAGACCTTCACACGGGAAGCAACTTTGTTGATTTCAACGTTCTCTTGCGACACTCGCACCGCCTCTGCGTCGTTGTCGCAGGCAACGATATTGTGTGCTCCCAATCTGGCCAACGCAATGCTCAAAATACAAGATCCGCAACCGATATCCAACACTTTTTTATGTTTCCTGGAATCAAAAAAGGTCTCACAGGCGACCAGACAACGATTTGTCGTTGGGTGCTCCCCAGTCCCAAAAGCTGTTGCAGCTGCGATTTCTATCATCATTTTATCCGAAGGATGATTCGAACTTCTGAGATGAGGCCCGTAAATGTAGAACCCCCCGACCTTGATCGGCTTGAAATTTTCGAAACACTTTTCCAGCCAATTTTCTTCATTCAGCTGAACGTTTTCTATGACGGAAAATTCATAGTCGGACAACATTCCGTGAATTTCCCGAGTCTCAAACTGCCTCGTACTCAAAATTTCCACGACCCAAGATTTGTACCTCTGAAAGCAAGATACCGACAAAATCGCATCGTCACTCAACAAACCGACGGCACTGAAAGCGTCGTTTATATTAAAATTCCCGACAACACACTTGAAAATTTGATTCATTTTGCAACCACCGGAGATATTATCATCATCATTTGACGCCCTTCCAGCTGCGGTTTACCGTCACATTTAGCGATTTCTTGAGTATCGGACAGCACCCTGCTAAGCAGATTTTCACCGATTTCTTTATGGGAAATTTCACGGCCTCTGAACCTTAAAGTAATTTTTACTTTATTGCCGTCTCCAATAAATCTCTTAACATTATTCATTTTAACTTGATAGTCATGCTCCCCGATGGAAGGCGTCAGCTTGACTTCTTTGACTTCTATAACCTTTTGCTTTTTTTTGGCTTCTGATTTTTTCTTCTGCAACTCGTACTTAAGCTTTCCATAATTGATAATTTTGCAGACCGGAGGTTTAGCCTGAGGAGCAACTTCCACAAGATCAAGCCCAGCTTCACGTGCCTTAACCATTGCTTCACGAATAGATACGACGCCCACCGCATCGCCATTTTGATCTATGAGTCTCACCTGCTGAGCTGTAATTGCTCTGTTTATCCTATGTTTGTCCTTCGCTGCCGCTCTATCTTCCAAAATTTAAACTCCAAAAAACACTGTCACTACAATAATCTAAAGATTTTTATTTAAAAATCAAGCACTTTCTCATTGCTCTGCGGAATTAATTACTTTTAACATCTTCCTTTTTGCGTTCAATAAGGGAAGATTTTAATATTTTATTCGACCTTGCGGTTTTAGAACGAAGACGACTGATACCCTTCTTCTCCTTTGCGTTCGAGTTCGGTTTAACAAACAACACATCCTTAAGATATATAATTTCTGCCATATTTTTAATCCTTTTAACTAATCTGATGCTACAGAAGTTTGATTAAATAAATATTAATTTCAGAAGATTTTCTTTAGATATAATTTTATTGCGAATCGATCAATTAATTTTGCTTCATCATTTTCTGAACTTCGGCCGCGATTATCTCTTTAGCCAACTCCGGAAGATTTTTCTCTAACCAGTCTTTGATAAGCGGAGCAGCAACCTCTCGAACTATCTCACTTACCATAACTGCACTGCCGGAAGCCATCGGATTTTGGCAATCCGTGTGTTTCGGAAGTCCTTTGATTTTTTCGGACGAAGCCGAATCAAATTCGCACTCGGGCACAGAAACATTTTCATTATCATTCTGACCACAACCTTTGCCCCGCCGTTCCGCCAGAGCCGAATCCTTAAAAAGCTGCGATTCTTTCCCACTTTCCTGAGCCCGTTGAAGAAAATCTCTCAGCTCATTTTTTCCTTTGGAATTCTTCTGACCATTCTTGAGCTTAACAATTGTTCCGTCGGAGGAAACCATATCGGTAAGATCCAAAACAGGGGGATCTTTATCAACCACCATCTGCTTGATGGACGAAAGCATCTCATCCAAAGACATCTCGGTTTGATCTTCCACCATTTTGCCTCCTGTACCGTATATCTAAAATCTAATTTATCTTGGTCTTATTTTCAAGATGCGACATTTGCAGATTCGCTTCTTTCTGTTTTTTCAGAATGAGCTTTCTTTTCGGCTAATTGCTTAAGCCATTCTTCTTTAGAAAGCCTCCTCCCCGATTTACGAGCGCGTCTAGCTTTTTCCCGAGCCTTTGCCGCGGCGACAGGATCAATAACTCCTTTGTTTTTCTTGAGAATAATCAACATGGAGCGCAAATCCAAATTTCCCGTCAGAGCAAATAAATCCATCATAGCATCAACCTTATTTTTAATGGATTTTGCAAGATTAATTCGCGCAGTCAGCAACGAAGTTTCGGCATCCAAAAATTCGGTATTGGATTTCATTCCAAGATTTGCCTGATCCAGGTTACTTTCAGAAGTAATCTCGGCACTTTTCACCGCAGTGCTACTGGCTTTGATAGAAGCTTCCGCCGACTTGTATGCTCTCCAAGTAGTCTGGCACTTACGCTTAACTTCCAGAACTTTATCCATCGATTTAAACTGAGCGGCCTTCACTCTTTCGCTGTGAGCTCCGATATTTGCGTAGTTCGGCATATTGAAAATAGGCACAGTCACAGATAACTCCGCTTTGTAAACATTTTGGGAAGATCGACCGTAGCGCTTGTCTGTTTTGTTCAGATCATGCCCCGCTTCCAAGTTCAAGTCACACTTAGGCCCCAACGCTCCTCTCGCAGCATCCAAATCGTTCACAGCTGATGCGGCGGTAAATTTCTCCTCCAAAATTTCCTGATTCGATCTCAATGCTATACTTTCCAACTGAGATAAATCCTTCGGAAGCTTAATATCCAAATTCGGAATAAACATTTTCTGATCGACATTCAGTCCGGTAATCTGTCTGAATTTAGCTTCGGCTTCTATGACCTTAGTTTCAGCGTCCACTCTCTCATAAACCGCATTTTGGTACTTTGATTCAGCCTCCGCTACGTCTGATGGAGTCGACATACCTGCCGATAAACAAATCTCCTGAGATTCGTACAACTTTTTCAGATTCTCTTCTTTTTTCATGTAGGCTTGCAATTTCTGACGTTCTGCCCAAACTTCTGTATAGGCTTTCACGGTATTGACTATCACATCTCGCTCCGCTTTTTTCATCCTGTGAAAACTCGCTCTCGCTGTATTTTTCTTGGATTTTGAGTTATTTACATCACGCAAACTGTTAAAAAGATTCTGGTGAAGCCGCAGTCCCATTTGCGTGGTAGTTTGTTTGCTGACGTTGTGACTATGTTTGTAATCTTCTACGGAAATGATAGCACCATGTCCGTCAGGAATAAACCTCGTCTCTTTGTTATATCCTGACTGATCATTACCTGTACGAGACGCGATCAATGATGCGTCCAAAGTCGGCAAGAACTGAGCTTCTGCCTGCTTGTATTGTTCATCCGCCATGCGCTTATTGGCCCTTTCCGATTCCAACAGAGTGTTGCTGGAACAAGCCGAAACTATGGCTTCTTCGAGATCGATCCCATGTGCTCCGAAAATCACTCCAAAAGATAAAATCGCCAAATATTTTTTCATTTTTCCTTCCCTTTCACATTGCAAAAAACTTCGACATCACACTTTCCCAAATCATTAGACAAGAGCAGAATTTATTCTGTTCAGACTTTCCCTTTTCCCAAAAGATACCAGCATATCAAAGATACTCGGAGTAATCTTTCTTCCCGTAAGGACACTTCGTAGCGGCTGGGCGATCTTGCCGAATCCCAAATTCATTTGCTTGGCCAACTCTCTCAACTCGGTCTCGAGAGTTTGCTCGGTCCAATCATCCCTAACAAACAGTTTTTCATAAACGGATTTTAAAATTTCTCGGGTATTTTCATCTGCTCCCGTAAATTTGAAATCATCGGTGTAGATAGTCGCCAGATCTTTCAGCTCCAGCATTGTTTTGGAGCGCTGTTTTAGCCCGTTCATTCCTCTGAGAAGCCGCGATTTTACCTCGTCGGAAATTTCTCCTAACATCGGTAATAGCAAATCCAGCAGTCGATTATTATCCGCTTCTCGCATATAATGCCCGTTTAAATTCGCGAGTTTTGAAAAATCCAAACGCGATGCGGACTTTCCCAGACTTTCAGTGGTAAACCATTCAATTGCCTGCTCGCGCGAAATAATTTCGTCATCCCCATGAGACCATCCCAAACGCAGCAGACAATTACAAACCGCCTCAGGAAGATAGCCCATATCCCGATAAGCTTCCACACCTAAAGCCCCATGCCGCTTAGACAGCTTCGCTCCGTCCGGTCCGTGAATCAGCGGAATATGCCCGTATTTCGGAATTTCCCATTCGAAAGCTTTGTAAATCTGGATATGCCTGAAAGTATTCGTCAGGTGGTCATCGCCCCTGATAACGTGAGTGACACCCATATCGTGATCGTCAACGCATACTGACAGCATAAATGTCGGCGTTCCGTCGCTGCGTACCAAAATCATGTCGTCCAGCTGATCATTCGCGACCTTCACCGTTCCTTGGACAATGTCTTCCAAAACAGTCTCGCCCGTTTGCGGAGTTTTCAGACGAATAACAGGCTTCACTCCGGCGGGCGCGTCTTTCGGATCACGATCTCGCCACATTCCGTTGTATTTCGGAGACAAACCTTTTTTCAGCGCCTCCTTTCGCATCGCTTCCAGCTCTTCGGGAGTACAGTAGCAATAGTATGCCTTCCCCTGTTCGACCAACTGCTTCGCCAATTCCACGTGGTGATTAATTCGTGAAAACTGAAATACAGGTTCTTCATCCCAAGTAATACCGAGCCACTTTAACCCGTTGAAAATTGCGTCCACTGCTTCTTGAGTCGAACGCTCACGGTCGGTATCTTCGATTCTCAGTACAAACTTTCCACCGTAATGCCGCGCCAGAAGCCAATTGAACAACGCCGTGCGCGCTCCACCGATATGCAAAAATCCTGTCGGTGACGGAGCAAATCTTGTAACTATCTTGTTCGAAAAATCTGTACTCATACCCATTCTCGGTCTATTATTTATGTAATTTATACCAAATTTTGGGAAGGGAATGTACAAAATTCGTGATTTTCTTAGGCATTTTTGCGAAAACGCAAGGATTCAGGTTGAAAATTTTTACGAACATGAGAGAATGCGGATTTTGAACTTAATTCCGGTGGTTCTCGGAACGGGAATTTGTTGTTTTTTCAATCTCGACAATCCACCCTCATTGATTTGGTCCGTTTCTTTTTTTCTGATTTTACTGGCCTTGTCCGGAAGATTCAAACTTCTGCGAATTTTACTGATCTTTGTTTTCGGATTCATGCTCGCTCAACTTCGTACTATCTATGTCGACACTCCGATACTCGAAAAAACCATAGAGGAGCCGCAAAGTTTTTTCGCAACAGTCGATTCTTGCTACCGCACGGAATCAGGGATGAATTTTGTCGTGAAAGACTCAAGTTTAAAACCCGAGTTGAACAAAATTTTTCTCTCATGGAGGGGTAAAAAGGCGCAAGACGCGTCGGGAGATTTTATGCCGGGCGATCGCGTGTCATTTTTCGCGAAACTTTCTCCATTAAACGATCAGCCGTTCCCGCAAGCGTATAATTTTAAGAGACAGCAGTATGTTAACAGGATTTCTGCCCGCGGGTTTGTCATGTCTCCGCCGAAAAAAGTTGAATATCTTTATCAGGAAATCACTCTGGCGTTGTTGATCGACAAGTTTCGACATAAGATAAACCAAAAAATCGATGAAACACTTGATTCGGTCGATGCAGCAATCGCAAAGGCGTTGATTACCGGAACAAAATCATCCATAAGCAAAGATCTTCGAGAAAATTTCGTCAGATCGGGTACCGCTCACGTTCTCGCAATTTCGGGACTTCACATCGGAATCGTCGGACTATTCATTTTCGTATTGATTCGTCTTCTTCTTTGTTGCGTTACTCGAATTTCAATGTTTTACGACGTGAAAAAAATCGCCGCAATCTTTTCTTTGGCGGGAACAATCGTTTTTTATTTCATTTCGGGATGTTCGGTTTCGGCGATGCGAGCTCTGATTATGCACGCTCTCGTGATTTTGGCGATCATTCTGGATAGGGAAGCCGTCACAATGAGATCGATTGCCATAGCCGCCACCATCATTATGATATTGTCCCCCGAAGCAATCATGTTTCCGAGCTTTCAGCTGTCGTTCAGCGCGGTGATTGCGATTGTCGCCTTTTATGAACGATTCTGGAATTTTTCATCTCGCTTCAAAATGTTGATAAATATCGTTGCGACAACGGTCGTGGCAACTCTCTCAACTTCGATTTTTTCGGTATTTGTTTTCAATCAGCTCACTCTCAACAGCGTTTTCGCCAATATTTTCATGATCCCGCTGATGAGCTTTTTCATAATGCCGATGGTGATTGTTTCCCTGCTCTGCATGCTGATAAATGTGACTTTTCCGTTGAAAATTTTGGCCCTCGGAATCTCTTCCATGATAAAACTGGCAAAATCTTCTTCAACATTTGTCGGATCCCTGTTTGTTATGCACTCTCCTTCCCCAATCGTAATGACGATTTTGATTTTTTCGGCACTGATTTTTACTTTGATTCACCATAAAATCAGATGGACAGGATTTGTCGGGTTACTGCTCGGAATTTTGCTCTACTTTTTTCAGGATATCCCACGAATTATCATCTCGCCGAATGCTAAAGCTTATGGAGCGAGAGTCTGCGATGACCTGACCTGCTTCAACCATTGCGGATACTTCAGAGCGACATTATCTGCCTGGACCAAATCCGTAGGATGTTCCCGCCGCAAAAATTTCAAATCAAAAGCCTGCCGAAAATTCGTAGAAAGATTGGACGACAATTCGGTGAAAATCTCAGCTGACGGGCAAGACTTTATCTTAACGAGCAACTCGAAATTTCCAAATAATTTTGAAAAAACGCGTAAGGATAACGAAAAAGAAACATGCAAAAATCCGCAGAAGCAACCCATCATAATTTTTTTGGACAAAACAAGTGAAGAATTTCGACAGATTTACTAGAACACTCGTTGATTTTCTTCCGGCCTAGGCCAAATCTTGTGGGGTTAAATCCTGCAAGCTTGTGATGGGATAGCTTACGTGGCCTTCGTCATTCGCCGCGCCGAAGAACCTAAGATCCCCGAATAGTTCGAAATTTTTGCGCAAAAATCCTTCATCGATAAAATTCACCACCGAATCAGTTTTTATCTTCCGAAGTTCTTCCGCAAACATGCGCTCCATCGGGTCAGTTCTTTTCGATCTGAATTTCAAATAAAAAAAGAAACCCACGCACAGCGCAACAATCAAACTAATCATTCCGATAACCCCTTCCCCGAATAGATAGTACCATTTCAGCAACAAGACTTCAATGACCGACCGTCAAAATCGTTTCCGCCCAACAAAAAAGGCGGAAGATCTTTCCTCCGCCTTCGCAAAAACTACAAAAAATAGTTTCGATTACATCTTTACAGTGTAAACCGCCATTGCTCTCAGAGTGACAGCACCCCTGTTGGTTCCTTTATGAATCTTTGAATCAATTTCAATGCTCTTGTTTGATCTGAATCTGTATTCAGCTTCCAAACGAGTTCTCAAATTTTTGCAAACTTTCTCCACACCCAGAGCAACAATCGGGGCCCATTTTGAACATTTTAAATCTCCAAATCTAGCCTTTGAATAAGCAGCACCACCTTTTAGGTAAATCATGCTCTTAGTTCCCGGATTAACATAACCGAACCGCAAAGCAGCAGAAGGAGTTAAACCGTTAATTCTGGCTTGACCGAACATAAACTCTGAATTCTGACTGGCATCCAATCCCGCTTCTAAACCTATAAAAGCTTTTTCTTTTACGGCTCTTCCGTAACCTAAAGACACGGTACCTGCAAGTCTGGTGCAGTGCTCAGATAGCTTACCTTCTCTTGTTTGGCTTTCAAACTTGACTCCGTTGTCGACCGCAGCAATACCGAGACCAAAGTAAAGGCCATCAAATACGCTGCCGGCTTGAGTTGCCGTAGCTGTAACTGCGTTTGCTTCCACATTGTCTGCAGCATTAGCTCCGAAAGTTAAAGCAGCGGCAAATACTGAAAATGCTAACTTTTTCATGTTTCTTTCTCCTTAATAAACAACCATTTTCAATGTCGAAACCACTCCGACATATTAATTTGTACCCTAATCGATAGCCGACAAAAACACCTAAAGATAATTTTATATAAAATTTAAATACATTGTGTTGTTTTGGTCACAATTTTAGAGAAAATGCTGAAAGTTTTGGTGAAAAACAAAAAAAGCGGAAGATCTCTCCTCCGCCTTTACAAAAACTACAAAAAATAGTTTCGATTACATCCTTACAGTGTAAATCGCCATCGCTCTCAGAGTAACAGTGTCTTTGTTGGTGACTTTAACTGTTCCGATGTAGTCTTTTCCTGCCGCCTTGTTAGCGTCGAAATCAAATTTCTTGTTCGAAGAAAATCTGTATTCAACCTCTAAACGAGTCCTTAAATTCTTGCCACAGAGTTTTTCTCCACCCAAAGCAATTATAGGAGACCATTTTGAAACCTTTTGGCTGTATGGATATTTGATGGTAAGCTTTCCTGTTACATCATCATTAAACCAGTCCAAGTAACTGGCTTGAGCCTTTGAATAAGCAGCACCGGCCTTTAAGTAGATCATTCCTCTTGTTCCCGGATGAACATATCCCAGCTTCAAAGCTACAGATGGAACCAACCCGTTAACTTTGGAATTCACTTCATATATTCGCAGTCCACTATAATTACCCGGGTGTACAAAGTTTGAATTTCTCGAGGCATCCAATCCTGCTTCAAGACCGATGTATGCTTTTTCTTTAATTCTTCTTCCATAGCCCAATGTTACTGTACCGGCGAATTTTGTGTAACTATCGTCGGCATCAACACCGATGTCATCAAGTGCAGGAGCCCCTTCAAACTTAGCGTCTATCGTCTCTGCCTTCACACCACCGTTAACCCCGGCAATACCTAAACCAAAGTAGAAACCATCATATCCGCAGCAACTTTCGGACGCTGCAGGAGCTGTCTCTACGCTTTCTGCCGCATTAGCTCCAAAAGTTAAAGCAGCGGCGAATATTGAAAATGCTAATTTTTTCATTTTTCTTTCTCCTTAATAAACAACCATTTTCAACGTCGAAACCATTCCGACATGTCTAACATATATCCTAATTTAAGAATAATTAAAATAAATATATTTAAAATTTAAATATATTGTGTCATTTTTGCCACAATTTTTAAGCAAAAATTATTCTTGAATCACTCGAACGACAGAAAAAAGATTACTTTGAAAATAACTGTTCAGTTTCTCGATCAACTGAAGCGAGTCATGTTGAATCTCTGTGGCACAGCAGTTTTTCGATTTCACGATTAAAACATTAGAACCGTTCATTTTGACCACTTTATGCGGCTCGACGTATCGGGCAAGATTCTCTCCGACAATCTGGTCCCACTTTACGAAAACGTCACTGACAGTCGGATTCAAATTGCTTTCCTTTATTAACGACTCAGCTATATTAGACAGACCACGCACAATACTTTCCCGAGACCTAACCGATTTTAAGCTAGTCTGCCATGAGGAGAATTTAAGATCAAGTTGTCGAGAAAAACAAAATTCAAATATATGTCCGATAGCAAACAATATTTTTACATCCAATTAACACTAAAATTTAAATAAATAACCATTTGAAATCCAACGATTAATTAACCAGATTTTATCCGATTAACAATTAAAAATTATTCTAACAAGAAAAAATTAACTTTTTTTTAATAAACAACTTGCAAAAAACGAAATAAGGGTATATACATAAAGACAGTTAATAATTTATTTTTCATTTCCTTCTATTGGCCCCATTCTTTGGGGCTTTTCTTTTACAGAGCAGAGATTTTTCGTAAAATTTCCGCCGCTGTCTGCTTCAACGGATCAAGTTTTGCTTTTTTCATAGATATAGATTTTCTCACATCACTTAATAGTACATTAAAATTCTGATATCGTTATGGACGACGCGCAGTTAATACATTCGAGAAAGGAGAAGAAAAATGAAAAAAGACAGTATTCTTGACCGCTTTAATGCTTGTGTCAGCAAGTGTGTTTAGTATGCAAAACCCAAATGAAATTTCTCAGGAACAGCTTGTAAAAAATCAAGAATTGGCAATCGCGTTGCATGAAGATGATATCGAACAGGTCGTACAGTCGATAGATGAAAGAGCAGACATCAACAATACACAGATTAACGAGACAACTCCATTGGTGTTTGCCGTAGATAAAAATAATTATGATTTGACGAGCATTTTGATAGGTTTGGGGGCGAATGTTAATGGCAAAGACAGTGACAGACGAACCGCTTTGACAGTCGCGATATTCAAAAGGAATGAGCAGATTTTGAACATGCTGCTGAATTGTGAAAATATCGATCTCGAAGCTGTGGGGATGTGGGGCCTGTCTCCTTTGGGCGTAGCAATGGAAATGGATTCTCAGGCAATAGATTTGGAAAATGCAGACGCTTCGCAAATAGATATGACCAAAAAGTTATTGGAAGCGGGAACAAAAGCGGACGGTATTGCTTCAGGGGATAACAAAGACACTGCCCTGATGCGAGCGGCAATGTACGGAAACGAGGCAATGATCAGATTGTTAATAAAAAAAGGCGCCAATATACATGCCAGAAACAGATACGGAAATACAGCTTTTGCATTAGCTGCGGAAGGCAATTGGTCCAAAGCTTTTGAATTATTAAAACCACTCGGACCGCAGGATCTCGTAGGGGCCTTTTCCAACGCGTACAAAAACAAACAAACCATGACCGACGATCAAATAATTGAATTAATTACGAAATCTTCAGATATTGATACGCAAAATAACAATGGATACACCCCGTTGATGAGTTCACTGGAATCTTTTCATCCGGAATGCGCAAAAAAACTGATCGACATGGGAGCAAAGGTTAATCTGCAAAATAATGCTGGACGGATAGCTTTAATGTTCGCCGCACGCAATGGATATACCAAGATCGTGAATTTGCTCTTGGAAAAAGGAGCGCGCGTAAATCTAACAGACAAAGAAGGACACTCAGCACAGTGGTTTGCAGAAGAGAAAAAACACCACGAAATTGTCAAAATTTTGGAGGAAGTAACTTCTAATCAATCGACAAAGGATGTAATTCCGAAATAGCATTTTTCAGAATATTTTGTTTGCAAAAAAAATCAAAAGAGTTACACCAATTTTTCAAAAATTTTGCGATTATTCTCGCAAACCAATTTACCCCATGGTATTGATACCTTCAATTAGGTAGTTGTTGTAGTTTTGTATAGGAAAATTTGAAGAGATTCTTGCGGGAGAGATGTGTCTGCGGAATAGTTGCCGGTAGTTCGCCGGCACTGGTTAGGTTGTACATGTTTGCTCGGTGCAGGCATGTGGGTGTTTTTAGTAAGAGGAGTTAAAAATAAAATTTAATATGAAAACTTTGTGCTCGATCGGGGCGTTGTTGCTGTGCTCGGAAAGTGTTTTGGCGATGGCGGAGATTCGCAATGAAAATAGATCAGCATATCAAATGGCTTCGATATCTTCTGATAAGAAAAACGAAAGCACTGGAAATATAAAGGTTTGTATTTTTCCTTCAATAGCGAATTTTGTTGCAGGTATGGTATCTATTCATAACATACACTTAGACAATAATACTCTATCTTCGATAAGAGATATAATTGAATACCATGATACTTTCATCAAGGTGCATGATTTACTAGATGGTATACTTGATACTGGTTTGGATAGGCAACAGCTCCTTGAAGAAAGAAATCTTTATCAGAACCTGTTAGATAGTACAGAGCGTCGGAGAATTGCGGCTGAAGACGAAGCCATAGAATCAGCGGCTCAGATGTTTGAAGAAGCTAAGAAGGAGGCCGCAAAAGCAGAAGCCGAACGTCAGAGAATTGCCCAAGAAAAGGCCGAGAGAGAGGATGCTCAAGCTGCGTCCCAAGTGATCTCCAGAGAGTCGTACTATTCCAAATTTGGACAATTCTTCAAATCAATGTGGTCCAGGTTCACTGATTCCAGATGGGGGCGATTCCTGAAAAACATAGGACAAACTTTGTTCAGCAATCGGCAACTTAATCGTTTTAACAGGGGCATCCTTCATGGTGCCCTCTCTTTTGCACGGCGCACCGCCTGTTCTGGCGTCGATTTTTCGAGCATAAAATTATTTTCCAATATTTAACAAAATTTTAACTTTTTGATGATACCATCCACAACAACATGAAGATATTACATTTAAAGAAAGTGGAGCAAAAATGAAAAAAGTGATGTTTTTAGCGACTTTGATGTTCGCGTCAGCAAATATGTTTGGAATGGATTTTGCGCCAAATACCGAATCTGAAAGAAAAAGAATCAAAAATAATAAAGTAGCGCCAAACCAAAAAAAGATTATCATGGAAGAGGAATTTTCCAAATTAATGGATGCCGTAAAAAGCAATAGGCTGAATGAAGTATGCAAAATAATTAAAAATCATCCGGATAAATCAAAAATTCGTGATCTTTTGTTATATGGAAAAAACAAAGTGCAATTGTCCAAAGATCAATTAGAACAAGTTCGAAGAGAAATCTATCCATTAGTTAATCTTTCCGATAAAAACGGAATTTTTCCATTATTCATGGCTGCACAAAACGGATACAAAGAAATCGTAGAATATCTGGTAAACCACGGTGCGGATATCAATAAAGAGGATCGTTACGGGGAGACTCCATTACATAGAGCCATAAAGAGTGGACATAAAGATATTGCAAAATATCTGATAGACCACGGTGCGGATATCGATAAAGCGAATGATTCCGGGCAGACTCCATTATTTATAGCCTTAATAAATGGATATGAAGATATTGCAAAATATCTGATAGACCA
>CACWKL010000021.1:16565-25513 GCA_902761495.1 uncultured Pseudomonadota bacterium | reverse complement strand
AACCGCTCGTGGAGAGGAGTTCAAGGCGGCCGACATCGCTGAAATGCTCAACGATATAAAGGTAACTCGAAATCCGGGCGACCGCCTCAAATATCAGGTCGAAGCCTACTTGTCGAGCCACGACATAGCCTCTCTGCCGGTGGAAAATGACGCGGCCAAAGCGAAGCTCGTCCAGGTGGTGGAGTATCTGCAAACTCTGGGCGAAAATGAGACCGTGATGACGACCAATATTACGGACGTGGAGTTCACTTTCCCTGAGCTCAAGGCGTTTGTCGACTACTTCAAGGGCAAAGAGGGCATCAAGGACACGATTTCGGCAGTTAAAACTGAGGAGCAGAAGTTGAATTCGGCGATCGATTCGTACTACAAGGGCGACCGCAAGATCAGCGGATTGACTGACGAACAGGCGAAAGCCGCCCTGACCAAGATCGCGGACTACCTGCAGGATTTGGCGGCCGGCACGACGATCAAGAGCTCGACCGTCATGGATGCGCTGAAAACCGGAGATTCGCCAATCCCTGACGAGGTGAACTTGTCGCACGACGACCTGGTCGCCTACATCGATGCGCTGAACGACGAAGACTTCGGCCTGAACATCACTGTCGCCGAGGAGGAATCCACGCTGCGCAGCGAGATCAACACGCTGGTCGCCAATTACGTTCCGACCGCGAAGGCGGGAAGCACGAATTTCGACGACAAGGTGTTCGACGCCCTCATCGCGCAGAAAAAAGCGAACAGCTCCGTCGATATAACGCCTGATCAGGTTCGGACCTCCTGGACGAATCAAATCCAGAGCAATTTGGAGAATGCGACGCTATTACAAAGGGATTCTTCGATAGAGCAAAGTGTGTCCGCCAACATTGACACGATCTTGAACAGCGCTGTCGGCGACAAAGTAAACGACGAGATTCCTTCAACATTGAAAGATCGTATCGAAACGTGCCTAAAGGCCTTATATGCGGGTGGTACCGAAGAGGAGATAGCGGCTGCATGGGCGGAGCTTCTCAGCGACGGGAACCACCTCGGCGCGCTGAACGCAGCTTCTGCAAAATCGGGGATTTGGGATGCGATTACTGCGAATATCAATGACAAAAAAACACCATTTTATGATGCGTTAAAGGCCTGTGTTGATCCAGTGCGTCGTTATGCAGTAATGTATTATTTAACAGAGCCTGGCACAATCGATCATTTTGTAGAAAAATGTAAAATAAATAGTAATGGCGCAATCGATAGTATAAGCGCAAGAATACACGAGTATGCAATACCAATGATGTTAAATCCCTCAAATGATGGTAGCGAGTATCTGAAGGCCTATGTTGTATGTTCTCATTATCTGATACAAGATAAAGTTTCAACAGGCGTGATAAGTGAAGTTTTGGAAAGAACGAGAGCCTTAAACATATTAAATAATAACTTTAGCATATTAGATATATCAAACTCGGGAGATTTGACTAAAGTAGCTAATGCGCGGACTCAAATAAAAGCGGTAATAGATGATGTTTTAGGAAAACATTATTTGCAATATTTTAGAAAGGATGATTGTAGTGCATCAAGTTTGTCACTTAAGCGAGACGGGGCATTTACTACAATTTGGAATGCGTTTACAGAAAGAGATAGCAATAACAATTATGTTCTTGAGCGAGAAACGGATTTTATAATACCAAGGAGTAACGGTACGCAGATAGTAAGAACCTATCATAACGGAAATAAAGGAATAGTATGTGCAATATGGTCTGCGTTTTTAGATGGAAATTGGAAAGATAGTAATAAAGGCACGCATAATGTCGATCCATTATGTGATTGGGTTGATTTTTTGGGTTACGCTAATACTTTCTGGCAAAGTATTTTCCAGAAATTCACTAATCAAAACGAGAGTGCAGTTAAAGAAGATCTGAAAAATTTCATTCCTTTTGCAATAAAAGGAGACCAACTGAAGGAAGATGCTTTTGTGAATCTTATTTATGGAAAATTTTATGAGATTAAAGCATTTATAGAAGAGCATCCTGAGTATCCTTTGTTTTATAATAATGAGTATCATACTGCGTTCCATTGGATAGATGTGGCATTTATTATATACAGAACAGTTATAGATTATTTCTTAGAAAACGTTTGGGTTCCAGCTAGATATATCGGTCAGTGGACCTCGAAAGATATCGAAATTGTTTGGAGAAATGTTAATGTTCCAGCGCAATCTGGAATAACTAGCAAAATTCAAGCTAGCCTTGCAAATATAAACAAAGATAATAATACGGGTGAATATAAATCGATAAAAACAAAGTTAAGTGGAGAGTTCTATAATGGAGGAGCATGGGCTACTAAAGCAGGAGATACACAGACCATGAATGCTTTGTTTAATGAGGCAAACGAATGGCCTGTAGCAAATGCCGGAGATGAATATAAGGACTTCAAAATTTCTGATGACGGGACAACGGTGGATGTTTCAAATTACATCTATTCAAGAATAGTGGATAGCATAATCGATATCGATGCAGATGCGGCTTACGGCGTTTTGAAACCACTGGCAACTACCGCGCGAACCACTGCTGCTGAGGGGCTTTCTGTACCTGCCGGCAAAGTGAATGATGTCGTAACGGCATTTGAAAATGTTTCGACAGAGACAGAGGTAAAAGACAGCATATACAACACGCTTGATGCGGTGAAATCTGACCAAGCGGCTCAGAATTGTGTGGCGAAAATTTACCGAAGTCGAGATCTTGGTAACGCGGCCATTCCGACGAACGAAATGACGTTAGAAACCGCGGTCGATGCGTATATCACCTACGACACGCTGAAGTATTTGCGGAGCGGGGTGACCATCAACAACGTGACGGATATCATCACCAACGTGAAGAACTTCGTGAACAGGCTGGATGGTTTGCAGGAGCTGAGGTCGGGAGCGATCTCGAACGCCATCGAGGCAGGGCTGGGGGAGGCTGTTATGCCGATGCTATTCTATTATAACCATTTGATTTTTCCTTTTAATTTGGTCCAAATCATCATTGCGACGACTTTACAAGGGAAACTTTTATGGATAACATAGAAATGTTTAGTGGGAGAGTATCATGATAAATTTGTTCAGAATGTTTTTTGTTGCGGCAGTGGGGTTTGTATGGTGTTTTTCAGTTGATGCTGTTATATGGGAATTTCCGAATGTTGAGAAAAGTATAAAAATGGGAGAGATTGTTTCTGACGATTTTTATACGAAGCAGGAGCTGTCTCTGGAGACTGAAAGATTGCTGCAGCATTTTACCGAATTCATAGAAGATTTCAAAAAGCATCCGTATGATGAATCTTGCAAGTTAACTCGGGCGGAATTTATTCGTCAGAAAAGAAACGGGCTATTTATGGCGCTGAGCGGGCCTTTGGAGGATATAAAATTAGTTGAAGATAATGTTGTAAAAAGTGAAGAGAATGGAAACGAGATTCCGGTGAGATTATATAGGGATGCTGACAAACCAACCAATGATTTAATTATTTTTGTCCACGGAGGCGGATGGACTCAAGGAAATTTGGAAACGCATGACTATCTTTGCAGAAAGTTGGCGAAAATTATTCAAAAAGACGTTCTTGCTGTTGATTACAGGCTTTCGCCGGAAAATCCTCATCCGTGCGCGTTAAATGATGTCATCAGTGTTTACAAAAAGTTTGCAAAATCCGATTATGATCGCCTTTTGTTGTGCGGAGACAGTGGGGGTGCACATCTTTGCAGCGCCGCCTGTATAAGGATATACGAGGAAAAGCTGAAGCGTCCGTACGCGACAATGCTTTTTTATCCGGCTCTCGGAAATGATTTCAATAGTCGCTCTTTTCAATCCTTTGGCAGCTGTTTGGCACTTACGAAAGCGGGAACGATTGCATACACCGATAATTTAGCGGGAGGCAATTGCCAGGCTCCAGAGAATATCTCCAATAAGTATATTTTCCCTGTTTTGCAGAAAGATATGGCAGCGTTTCCGAAAGAGATAATTGTTTCGTCTGGATATGATGTGCTGTTTGACGGTCAGCTTGAACATGTGAAAAATATGGTCGAAAGCGATAGAGGTGAAGATGTCGATTGGTTTATTTGTCCGGGAGCTGCCCACGGGTTTATGACTTATGGAAAGTATTACGATGAATTAGTCACGCAAGTATGCGAAAAAATTAAAGTCTGTCTAGATAAAGCTGGTAGGTAAATTCGATCTCCAAATACAGAGTGGCTGTCTCGGTCACTCTTTTAATTTCTCACAGCTACGATAAACTTCTTTATCTTCGAAGACTCAATCGGCAAGACAGATGGTGGGCAATGCAGGATTCGAACCTGCGACACCCTGATTAAAAGTCAGGTGCTCTACCAACTGAGCTAATTGCCCTAAAACCGAGGCCAATATAAACAACTTTATATGCAAAAGCAAGTGATATTTTTAATAAATGGCCTTATTGCGAAAACTATTGATTTGTTTTGCGAGGTTTAACACGGATTAATTTTAGAATTTTCAGCAATCTTCTTGAGTTTTGAAATATTTGCGTTTATAAATACGAAGACAACGCATGCGAACAGAGGGGCAGAATTGTCCGTTCGGTCCGAGAAATCGGTTGGAGTTCGCAGAGGAGAGGGGGAGCGCATAGTGTGTTCCCGTGATGGGATTATTTTTCTTGGGTAATTTCATCTTTATAACCGAAAAAGGAGCAAAATATGCAAGAAGTTTCAATAAAAAATTTGTTAGAAGCAGGGGTCCATTTCGGGCACCAGACACGTCGTTGGAATCCAAAAATGGCGCCGTACATTTTTGGATCTAAGGACAAAATCCATATCATAAATTTGGATAAAACTGCTGCGATGATGAGAGAGGCGTTGAGCGTCGCTGGAAACGTTGCCGCTGAAGGAGGACGTATTCTGTTTGTCGGAACGAAGAGGCAGGCCAGTGAGAGAGTAGCGGAAGCAGCTCAGAAGTGCGGTCAGTACTATGTTAACCATCGTTGGTTGGGTGGTATGCTCACCAACTGGAAGACCGTGTCGCAGTCAATCAAAAAATTGGAGACATTGGAGAACAGATTAAAGGATGAAAACATCGTACTGAAAAAGAAGGAAATCCTGAACATCGAGCGAAAGATTGAGAAATTCAACAGAGCTCTCGGTGGAGTTCGCAACATGGGTGGAATTCCGTCGTTGCTGTTCGTTTTGGATGTCACTTTAGATAAGACCGCCGTCGAGGAAGCCAGAGTTTTGGGAATTCCTGTGATCGGTATTTGTGATACGAATTCAGATCCTTCTGTTGTTGATTTCCCAATTCCGGGAAATGACGATTCATCCAGAGCGATCGAGTTGTATTGCAGCGCTATGGAAAATGCGATTATTGAAGGAATTCAGAAAGGGTTGAGTTCGTCCGGGGTTGATGTCGGTGCGTTGGAGAATCCGGTTGTATTAGAGGAAGTTTCTGAGGAGAATGCGGGGTTCGGCGATGATCAAAGTCAAGAAGTGGTTGCTGAATAATTATTAGGAGAAAAATTATGGCAGAAATTACAGCTAATGAAGTAAAGGCCTTAAGAGATCGTACCGGTGCGGGTATGATGGATTGCAAAAAAGCTCTTGTTGCTTGTGAAGGTGACGTTGAGAAATCTATCGATTGGCTTCGTAAGAAGGGGCTTTCCGCAGCGGCTAAGAAATCCGGAAGAGTTGCAGCCGAAGGTTTGGTTGGTCTCTACGTTGACGGAAATAAGGGAACAGTCCTTGAAGTTAACGCTGAGACGGATTTTGTTGCTCGCAATGATTTGTTTCAAAAATATGTTTCGACGGTTGTTGAGATCGCCTCAAAGAACGATGCCGATTTGGAGACACTGAGAGATTTGGATTACCCTGAGACAGGCCGCAATGTTTCCGAAGAATTGACGAATTTGATTGCAACAATCGGTGAGAATATGGGGGTGCGCAGAGTTTCTCATCTCTCGGTGAGTGATGGAGTGGTCGCATCTTATGTTCACAACAAGATTGCTGATAATTTGGGAAAGATCGGAATTTTGGTTGGATTGGAATCGACCGCTGATAAATCTAAGTTGTTGGAGCTGGGAAAGAAGATAGCTATGCACATCGCTGCAGCAAGCCCGAAATCGGTAAATATTTCTGATTTGGATCCTGAAGTTGTTGCGAGAGAGCGTGATGTTGTTACGGAGCAAGCGAAGAATTCCGGAAAGAAGGAAGAGTTTATTCCGAAAATAGTTGAAGGTCGTTTGAGCAAATTCTACGGAGAAGTTGTCCTGACAGAGCAGGTCTTTGTGATTGACGGAACCTCGAAAGTGAAGGAGGTAATTGCTCAGGCTGAAAAAGATCTCGGATCACCGATTAAAATCGTTGGATTTAAAAAGTTTGTTCTGGGAGAAGGTATTGAGAAGCAGGTAGTTGATTTTGCAGCCGAAGTCGTGGCTCAGTTGAATTAAGAAGGTCCCATGCTGAAGAATTTTCATCGAATATTACTAAAAATTTCCGGTGAATTTCTTATGGGAGATCGTGACTATGGTCTCGATGTTAAGACGATAGATCGAATCGCTGAAGAAGTGAAGATCGTTCACGATTTTGGTGTCGAGATTTGCATTGTTGTCGGTGGCGGAAATATCTTTCGGGGTGTTTCTGCTGCCGCTTACGGTATGCACAGGGCGGCCGCTGACAATATCGGAATGTTGGCGACAGTAATGAATTCCATAGCTTTTCAAAATTCTTTGGAGAGAATTGGGATTGATACGCGTGTTATGTCTGCGATTCATATGCCGAATATTTGTGAACCTTATATTCAAAGAAAGGCAATACGTCATTTGGATAAAGGACGAGTAGTTATCTGTGCGGCAGGCTCGGGAAACCCGTACTTCTCTACGGATACTGCTGCTGTGCTCAGAGCTTTGGAAACGAATTGTGAAACTTTCATAAAAGCGACAAAGGTTGATGGGGTTTTTGATTCCGATCCGGTTAAAAATCCGAATGCTCAGTTTTTGGAAAAGTTATCCTACGACGAGGTTATTGATAAAAACATAAAAATAATGGATCATACCGCCGTTACTTTGGCTAAAGAAAATGGTATTCCTATGATTGTATTTTCTTTGAAAGAAAAAGGTAATTTAGAGAAGGTCTTATTGAGAACGGGAAAGCATTCTCTTATAATCTAACAGTGGAGGGAATAATGTTAGAAAAGTTAAGAAAAAAGATGACAGCCAGTTTTGAGAATCTGTTGAAGGATTTCGGTGGGCTGAGAACAGGAAGGGCCTCCGTGTCCATTTTGGATAGCGTTATGGTTGAAGCCTACGGAAGTATGGTTCCGCTGCAGCAAGTTGGTACGGTAAGCGCTCCGGAAGCAAGATTGTTAACAGTGCAAGTTTGGGATTCTTCATTGATAAAGCCGACTGAGGTTGCAATCAGAAATTCTTCGATAGGTTTGAGTCCTATGGTGGATGGTCAATTAATCCGTATAGCAGTTCCCGAATTGAGTGAAGAGAGAAGAAAAGAGATCTGTAAGTTGGCGGGAAAATATGCTGAACAGACTAAGGTTGCAATTCGCAACGTTCGTCGAGAGGGGATGGATGATGCGAAAAAGCAAGAAAAGAATAAAGAAATTACCGAAGATGAGTTGAAAAGACTTTCGGACGATATTCAGAAAATAACCGATGAATACGTAAAGAAGGTTGATTCCGCTCTCGAGGTAAAAGAAAAAGAAATAATGAAAGTTTAGTCTATGTCGAATACGGAGTTGGATTCGCGCAGAAATTCGGAGTTACAGCACATTGCATTTATTCCGGATGGTAATCGTCGTTGGGCTAGAAAACGCGGAGCCGTTTCAACTTTAGTTGGTCACAGACGGGGGTTTGATAACGTTAAGCAACTTTGTGTTTCACTTATTAAATACAATGTGAAATATGCAACGTTTTTTTGTTTTTCTACAGAAAACTGGAACAGGTCCAAGGAAGAAGTCTCTTACCTGATGAAGTTATTCGGTTCAGTATTCGATGATGCGGATAATTTTTTGCAAGACAACGGAATAAAGGTTGAAACTGTCGGAGATTTGTCTCAGTTGCCCCAGGATCTCCAGGATAAAATTTTTCAAACAAAAGAGAAAACGAAGAATAACAGCCGGATTACTCTTATTTGTGCGATTAGCTATTCCGGGCGAGACGAGATAGTTCGTGCTGTAAGAAAAATTGCTCAAGATGTTCGGGATAATAGGATTAGTATAGATAATATAGACGAACGGCGATTTGAGTCTTATTTGGATTTACCAGAAGTTCCGTATCCCGACATTGTAGTAAGAACCAGCGAGCAACGTATCAGTAATTTTTTGTTATGGGAATCGGCATACAGTGAACTGATATTTTTAGATAAGTTCTGGCCGGACTTTACGGAGGATGATGTTCGGCTCGTTGTAGATGATTTTTCCAAAAGGAAGAGGCGTTATGGTAAGTGAAGTAGTAACTGGAAAGGTGTCTTTCAATTACGATCTTCTGAAAAGGATTCTGTCAGGTTTTTTGTTTGCACCTATGATTGCATTGGTGTTGGTCCTGTCGGAAAGCAATTTCCGAATCCTGTGCTGGCTCGCCTATTTGGTGATTGCTTTCGAAATTTTCTCGCCGAAGGTTAAAGGGTATTATTTTATCAGAAGTTTGGCCCTTCTTTTCTGTTTCTTCGGAATGAAATCTTTCATATATTGTCGGCAGTTTTTCGGTCCCATGGGATGCATTCTCTTGATTTGTATATCAAGTTTTACTGATATGGGTGGGTATTTTTTCGGTCGGATGTTTAAAGGTCCAAAGTTATGTCCGAAAATCAGTCCTAACAAGACCTGGTCTGGTTTTTTTGGTGGGTTGTTATTAGCAAATTTGTGCGTGTTTTTTATAAGGGATTTCTTTTATGCGGGGCCGGTTAGCAGTTCCGTTTTTTATTTGCGGTTTTGGGGGGTAGAGTTGCTCGTTTTATCCGCGGTGGGTGGCGATTT
>CACWKL010000021.1:0-16522 GCA_902761495.1 uncultured Pseudomonadota bacterium | reverse complement strand
AAGATATGAGTAAGCTTTTCCCTGGACACGGAGGGCTTTTGGATCGACTTGATAGCTTGTTGATGGTCTCCATAATTTTTACTCTTATCGATATTTTTTTGTAGGGTGACATGAATTTTATATATTACTTTCTATCGTTTTTCTTAATTATTAATGTCATCGTTTTCGTTCACGAATATGGTCATTTTCAGGCAGCCAGAAAAATGGGGGTTAAAGTTTCGACCTTTTCTCTGGGAATAGGGCCGGAGCTGTTCGGATTCGAAGACAAGCACGGTACTCGGTGGATTTTTTCAGCATTTCCGATAGGAGGATATGTGATGATGCTTGGCGATGGTGATGCGTCATCCATGATGGAGGATAAAGAATCGCTGAAGGGGTTATCTGAGGAAGAGAAGAAAAAATCTTTCTATGCCAAAAGTAATTGGGCGAAAATTTGGATAGCCTTCTGTGGGCCGTTTTTCAATTATATTTACGCGTTTGTTGTTATTGTCTGCATGAGTTTATTTTACGGACTTCCGAATTATGAGCCTGTCGTTTCTTCTGTGGCACAAGGAAGTCCTGCAGAATTGAGCGGATTTAAAGTCGGAGACAGAATTTTATCCGTTGATGATAAAAAAGTAGAAAAATTTCGAGATGTGAAAATCGGAATAATTTGTTCTGATAAAGAAAAGATAAAATTTACGGTCGAGCGTGGCGGTGCGGTTCAACATATTGAAGTTAAACCTGAAATTAAAGAGACAAAGAAACCTTGGGGCACAACCAAAAAAACGAAAGTGGTAGGAATATCCAATGGGAAACCTATTTATGTTAAGTCGGGTTTCCTGGATTCGATAAAGGTTGCTTCTAAGTATTGTTGGGATATGACGGTTGAAATGTTCAGCATATTTTCGAGGTTGTTTTCAGGAAAAGCCTCCATTGATAATTTCGGTGGCATAGTTCAAATGACCAAAGTTGCCGGGGATTTATCTAAATCCGGGAATTTTGCTCAGCTGATAATGTTTACGGTGATGTTGTCGTTAAATTTGGGATTTATAAATTTGTTTCCACTGCCGGTTCTGGACGGCGGGCGGATATTCATATGTTTCGCAGAAGAGGTTAGCGGGAAGAAACTCAATGAAAAATTACAGGAATATCTGATGGTAGCTTGTATGATTTTTTTGATATTTTTGATGTTAATTACTACGGTAAATGATATTTTAAGTATAGAAACGGTTAGCAATTTTATTTTTAAGAGGTAGTATATGCGAGTTTTGCCTGGTGTTTTGTTATCTTTAAGTGTTAGTTCGTTCGTCTTTGCAGATGTTGTTGAAAAGATTGAATATTCAGGATTGGACAGAGTAGAAGAGGCTGCTATTTCAAGTGCTGTCCTCATAGAACCGAATAAGAATTACGATAAAAAGGACGTAATACAAAGTATTCGAAATCTATATGAAAAAGATTTCTTTTCGGATGTTGAGTTTTTTAAGAAGGGCAATACGTTAGTAATAAAAGTGAAAGAGAAGCCTATGGTTGATAAGGTTGCTTTCGAAGGTAACGATGCCGGGACTGATGAAATGCTGAAAAATGTCGTAAACGGCAGGTTAGGCGAGGGTAAGCTATTTAGTAGCCACGTTGTGAAAGATGTGTTGTCCGATATGCAATTGGCTTATAAGGCTTTGGGGTTCTACTTCACGGAAATCAAGCCTCAATGCATAGAGCATATGGGGAATAAGATTGACATTGTTTTCAAAATAAAAGAGGGACGAAAGACGACCATTGAGAAAGTTGTTTTCGTTGGGAACAAGACCTTTTCTGATGATCAGCTGAAAGATATCATGTCTATGAAGGAGTTCAGGCTCTGGCGTTTCTGGGACTCTGACAGCCAGATTTATCGTGAAGATAAGGTCGATGTCGACATAGAAAACATCACGAAGTTCTATAAAAGTAAGGGATTTCCTTTCTTTGTAATAACTTCAAATCACGCAGAGATGAGTAACGACAAACAGTCTCATTTTTGCACTTTTATCATGGACGAGGGAGATAAATACAATATAAGAGACGTTTTTCTGAAATCGGAAATTCCGGACATAAAAGCAGATGATTATAAAAATTATATAAGATTCAAGTCAAAGGATGTATACAATGAGTCGCTGATATACGAGGTACGAGATAAAATTCGAAAAGAAGTTTCTCTTAAAGGAAATCCGTTCATCAATGTAACAGTAGATATTCAGTATGATAAAGAGAAGAATTTAGCGGACGTCTTTTATAGTATAGTAAAAAGCAAGAAGGTTTTTGTTGAGCGTATAGAGATTGTCGGAAATACTCGTACTTTGGATAAGGTTATTCGTAGAGAGTTATCTGTTCATGAAGGAGACGCTTTGAATGCTTACAAAATCCAGCGAAGTATAGATAAACTGGAAGCAATGGAATATTTCGACGAGGTGCAGGTTCGACAGGAGGACGGATCAGCAGAAGATAAGAAAGTAGTAGTCGTTTCCATTAAAGAAAAGGACTCTACTGCTCAGATAAAATTTGGTTTGAGTGTTAACGATTCTGACGGTTTTGGTGGCTTCCTTGGATTTTCCGAGAATAACTTGATGGGAACCGGAAAGGTTTTGTTTGCTGACATTATGTGGATGCAGCAGCATCACGGAGCAAATATTGGTTTGTACGATCCAAGATTTTTTGATCAGAACGTAGGAGCTGGGATTAAGGTTGGTGTGAGTGATATTAATCGTAAGAAATTTGAACGGTCCTCTCTTCGTTCGTTTTTTGTAAGACCTTATATTCGTTATGCAATTAATGATCATTTGAGTCATACAGTAAGTTATTCTGTTTCGTTTAACAGAAGGAGGTTCTGGAATAAAAGCTTGAACAAGTGGACCAATGAGCTCGCGGATTCATATACCGTAGATGGTGGTAAAGATGATAGCAAAATAGTGAAGTTACGAAACAGGGACATCAGACAAGATGAATACGGAAAGTACACAAATTGTGAGTTGTCTTCTGTTTTGTTCTATCACAATGTAGATAACCCTTATGATCCGAGATATGGATACGATATATCCCTGACCAATGCGTATTCTGGTCTCTTAGGGAACGTAAAATATTTCAAAAATATAATCGAAGGAAATCTATATCGTCCTATTACAGAAAAAATCACTTTTATATTGAATGGTCAGCTCGGGCACATTAAAGAGATTTCCAGCACCAGGAGTTGTGATAGATTTACTCTCGGTGGCGGACAGACAATGCGAGGATTTGATTCGTACGGTATCGGTACGAGAGAAATCAATGCTGGTGAGGACATTTATGACAAAGATGTGAGATTCCTTTATACAAGAAATAGTGATGGGGGCAGTTTGGGAAGTACGAAGTACTGGACTGTCAGCTTTATGCTGAAGGCACCGTTGTCTACCAAAGAAATGGGGATAAATGGTGTGGCTTTCTTGGATTTCGGAAGTGCTTGGGGTAGCAAGTATCCGAAGAACAGAGTATATGATTCGAGTGCGATTAGAGTATCAACAGGTGTCGCGATTGAATGGGCTAAATGTCCGTTGGGAATGCCAATGTCCTTTGTATTCGGATTTGCTCTGAAGAAGAAGCATTTTGATGAGAGACAAGTATTTACGTTAACGGGACCGATGTTATGAGGGAGTTAGGTGTTCTTTTACTTTGTTGTTCTTTGTTTCTACACACTTCTTGTGATAGTAAGCAAGGTAGTCAAAGCAAGGAAGTTCCGAGTAGTTCTGCCAAGGAAGTCAAATCTGTGAGTGTCCGGGGTTTAAGTAATTCCGAGAAGACGGTAAGGCTGGCTGTCTTCAGCATAACGGATGTTGCAAAGAAATCCAAAGCTGGTCGGAGCATTGATGAGCAGATCGAGGAAATTAATAACAAGTCGAAAGAGGATCTTTTGGAGTTGGAAAACAGTATAAAGAAAATGGATTCCGATGCCAAAACCAGTTCGGACGAGAGAAAGGTTGATGATCTGCAAGTTATCCTGTATGACATGACCAAAGAAAAGAGATATCAGATTGAGGCAGCCTTCAAGTCGGCACTCGGAGTCCTTAACGAAGAAATTCGTAAAGTCGTTGAGGAAATTGCTAGTGAGAAAGGCTATTCTTTGATAGTAGTTTCGGAAGCGGTTTTCTTCAGTAGTTCTGAATGTCCGGACATTACAGAAGAGGCGATCCGTCGACTGGACAGCAGAATTCCTAAGATAAAAGTAGATATTACCAAAAAAGATCCGGCAGAGAGGTGATGGATGATAGATCAGCGATTTTTCGGGGAAATAAAGAAAATCAAAGCGACTGAGTTAGCTGTAATTTGTGGGTTTAAAGTGTTTGGAGACAGGGACTTCGTGATATCCAGCATCGCGACGTTGAAGCACGCTACGGAGAATGATTTGTCCTTTTTCGGCAACAAAAAATACAAAGCTGATCTTAAGAAGACAAAAGCTGGTGCAGTAATTGTCTCAGAAGCGGATCTTTCTGAGTTACCGGAGAATGTCGTAGCACTGGTATCTTCGAATGTCATGGTCGGATATGCGAAGGCGTTGACAGTTTTGTGCCGTCCGGATGAACATCTGTCTCATATTTGTCAGACTGCCGTTATTAGCGAAACGGCGAAAATCGGGGCGAACTGTTATATCGGAGATTATGTAAAAATTGAGGATGATGTTGAAATCGGCGACAATGTTGTGATTGGGTGTAATACTGTGATCGAAAAAGGTTGCAAAATCGGAGATAACGGGTTGATCCGAAACAATGTTACGATTTCTCACAGTATCATAGGTTGTAATATTATAATCAACTCCGGTGCGCGTATTGGAGAATCCGGTTTCGGAATTATTCCGACGGGGAGCGGTATGGTATATGTCAAGCAACTGGGGCGAGTGATTATCGGTGACAGAGTTCGTATCGGGGCAAACACAACCATAGATCGAGGTAGTATTGAAGATACAGTGATCGGGAACGATACAATCATTGATAATCTGGTGCAAATTGCTCATAACGTAACAATCGGAAATCAATCTGTTTTGGTTTCTCAGGTTGGTATTGCGGGAAGTTCCAAAATAGGAAACGGAGTAATCTTGGCGGGACAGGTTGGTGTGGCAGGCCATATCGAGATAGGAGACGGAGCCATTGCGGCAGCGAAAAGCGGTATTGCGTCCAGCATTGAGCCGGGCAAAGTCGTCGGAGGGATTCCGGCAGTAGATGCTGGAATCTGGAAGAGACAAGCTGCTTTCCTGAAAATGTCGGTTACAAAAAAGAAGAAAAATTAAGCAAAATAAGTGAAGGAACGGAGGTAGTGTTCATGGCGAAAGAATCATTAAATTTGGAGGAGTCATTGGTTTCGGAAGAGTTATTAAGTTTAAATGTTAATGAAATAAAGGGATGTTTGCCTCATAGGTATCCGATGCTTTTGATTGATCGGGTGCAGGAGTTGAAGCTTGGAGAAAGTGCAGTTGGAATCAAGTGTGTTACCAATAGCGAACCTTTTTTTCAGGGACATTTTCCTGCGCGTCCGATTATGCCGGGAGTTCTGATTGTCGAAGCAATGGGACAAACTGCTGGAGTAATCGTAGCTAAGACTTTGAATTTAGAGAACAGCGGTGGGTTGGTTTATTTCATGTCTATGGACGGAATCAAGTTCAGAAAGCTAGTTGGACCAGGTGATGTTCTGCATTTACGCGTTTGCAAAGAAAAAAGTCGCGGAAATGTTTGGCGCTTCAATGGAAAGGCTTATGTCGATAATACTTTGGTAGCAGAAGCTGTTTTTACGGCGATGATAGTGCTGGAGGATAAACAGCAATGATTCATTCGACTGCTATTGTTTCCGATAATGCGAAGATCGGGTATAACGTAGAAATTGGTGCTTATTCGGTTATCGGGGACAATGTTGAAATAGCAGATAATGTTAAAATTATGCCTCATGTCTGCGTGGGAGGACGTACGTATATAGGTGAAGGTACACAGATTTTTCCCTTTGCTGCCATAGGATTTCCTCCGCAGGATTTGAAGTTCCATGGAGAAAAATCAAAGGTTATTATTGGAAAAAACAACTCGATTCGTGAGTATGTTACGGTTCATCCGGGAACCGAGGGTGGCACGATGCAAACGGTTATCGGAGATAACAATTTGTTGATGGTCGGAGTTCATATTGCGCATGATTGTGTTGTCGGAAATAATACGGTTCTCGCAAATAATGTGACGCTTGCCGGGCATGTTGAAATAGGTGATCACGCCATAGTTGGGGGACTGTCTGCCGTTCATCAGTTTGTGAGAATCGGATGCAATGCAATAATCGGAGGCATGACGGGAATAGAAAGAGATGTTATTCCTTTCGGAGCAGTAAAAGGAGAACGAGGGCATCTGTACGATGTCAATGTTTTGGGGTTGAAGAGAGCGAATTATTCCCGCGAAGAGATCGTTGCTATCCGTGAAGCCTATCAAATCATTTTCTTCGGAGATAATGTTCTTCTGGAAAATGTAAATGAAGCCGAAAAAAAATTACCAAATTCTGGTGGCGTTAAAGAAATAGTAAACTTTATGAGATATAAGAGTAACAGATCGTATTGTTTACCTAAAGGGAAATGATGATTGGTATATTTTGCGGAAGAGGAGAATATCCTCATGTAATTATTGATTCTTGTGAAAAGCAGAAGAGGGATTTCTGTCTTCTTTTTATTGGTGATTATGACCGCACTTTGGTTTACCCGGATGTTCCCAAAATTGTATTTAAGCTGGGGCAGGCCGGTAAGGTTTTTCAGTTTTTAAAGGTAAACGAAGTAAAAAAAGTCGTTTTTGCAGGACATGTTAAGAGGCCCAAACTTGGGGATTTGTCTCTCGATTTTGAGGGGTTTAAATGTCTGCTTAAGTTGTGGAAAGCTTTGTTTTGTGCTGGAGACGATGCTTTGTTGCGGACAGTTGCCGATATTTTTAAAGAAAAAGGAATTGATCTGATTTCCGGTACTGATCTGGTGAAAAGTGCTTTTTTTCCAGAGGGAATTTATTCTGCGCGAAAGCCGACCAAGGAAGAACAAGCAGAAATTGAGTTAGGTGTTAAAGAATCTCAGATACTGGGGATTAATGATATTGGTCAAAGCATTGTTGTTTCCGAAGATAAGGTAATTGCAAAAGAAGATAGGAGTGGTACGGATGCCCTGATCGACAGGTGTTATGACGGAGTGTTGATTAAAACTTCCAAACCGCAGCAGGATTTTCGCATGGATCTTCCGGTTATTGGTGTTCAGACCATAGAAAATCTGCATAGTCATAATTTTCGCGGGCTTGTCATTGAGGCCGACAGAACCATCGTATTAAATAAAACAGAGGTTCTAAAAAAAGTCGATGAGTATGGTCTTTTCTTTCAAGTGGTGAAAATTCGAAAAAAACATAAGATATTTATGGTGGCAGGCGAGTCTTCAGGGGATTATCTTGGCAGTCGTTTGATGAAAAGCTTGAGAAAAATCGACGAAGATATTGAGTTCGTAGGTGTTGGCGGTCCGTGTATGGAAGAAGCTGGACTAGTAAATCTTTGTCCGATCTCGAAACTTTCCATTATTGGAATTTGGGAAGTTATCGGGAAGATATTTTACATAAAAGATCTCATAAAGAAGACGGTAGATACTATAATTAGCTACAATCCAGACGTTTTGGTGACGATAGATTCTTCAGGATTTACACATAGAATTGATAAGCGAGTCAAAAGTAAGAAGTCAAGCATTCCGATTGTACATTATGTTTCGCCTCCTGTTTGGGCTTGGAGAGGCTGGAGAGCGAAAAATTTGCATAAGTTTATCGATAAATTGATGGTTTTGCTTCCGTTTGAGGTGGATTTTCTGAAAAATTACGGAGTAAATACAACTTTTGTCGGGCATCCGATTGCTTCTGATTCGGATTTTGAGAAAAACGACAGTTTGAAATCTGATAATCTCACTGTAACTTTGTTGCCGGGAAGTAGGCCTTCGGAACTTGAATATCATATGCCGATTTTGAAGAAATTTTCAGAGATGATGATTGCAAGATATCCGAAAGTCAGATTTTATCTTCCGACAGTAAAGACCGTTGCGCCTCTGATAAAAAGATATGTTGAAACTTGGAAGTACAAACCGATTGTTTCAACAAAAAAGTTGAAAAAAGTAAAGGCATATAATTCGTCTCACATTGCGGTGGCAGCTTCCGGAACAGTTACTCTTGAGCTGGCCAAAATGGGCTTGCCGTTTGTGGTGATATACAAAACTTCTTTCATAACCTCCAAATTAGTGAAGTGGCTTATAAAGGTTCCGTATGTTTGCTTGGTTAATATCTTGGCTGGAAAATCTGTGGTACCGGAGCTTCTGCAAAATAAATGTACTCCCGAGAATATTTTCATTGCAGTTGAAAACATACTTAATACGGATTTGAAATATCAACAGAAAAACGAGTTCGCGAAAGTCATGGAGTCCTTGAAAGCCGACAACATGAAGCCTGCTCAAGAGGTTTTCTCTTACATTAAAGACAAAAAATAAATCGTGTCGAGTCTGAAAAGTTTCAAGTTGCGTTACAGGACCTGCCTCACGACATACAAAGGGCGCTGTTTTGTTTCAAGGTAAATACGACCTACATATTCGCCGATGATTCCGAGGCTGATCAATTGAACTCCTCCGAAAAACAAAATTGCAGTCATCAAAGATGCGTATCCTGGAACGTCAATGCCGAAGATCAGAGTCCGAATCAGAATCCAGCTACCACGCAGGAAAGCCAATGTCGTAACAAGCAGCCCGAAATAGGTCGACAATTTTAGCGGAAATGTCGAAAATGACGTAATGCCGTCGAGCGCATAGTTCCAGAGTTTCCAATAGTTCCACTTGGATTGTCCCTCGGCTCGTACGGGTCTCTTATATCCCACGCAAGCAGTTTTGAATCCGGCCAGAGCAAACAACCCCTTCATAAATCTCTTTCTTTCGTGAAATGATTTTACGACATCCACTACTTTACGGTCCATTAGGCGAAAATCTCCCACATTTTCCGGTATCTCTAAATCTGAAAATTGGTTGAAAGACTTGTAAAATAGCCAGGCGGTCAGCCTCTTAGCCAGAGAGTCGTCAGATCGATCTTCTCTCTTGGCCAAGACGACATCCACATTTTTGGATTTCCAAATTTTCACCATTTTGGGAACCAATTCTGGCGGATCTTGCAGATCGCAATCCATTGGAATGACGCATTTCCCTGTTGCAAAATCCAGTCCCGCAGACATGGCGGCGTCCTTCCCGAAATTTTTCGAAAAATCCACTATTTTCAGTTGCGGGACAGCTTTCTTTATCTTGATCAATTTATTCAGGGTATCGTCTTTGCTTCCGTCATTTACGCATACAATTTCGTAGGACAGCGCTAACCCGTCTAAAATAGGCACAATCTTTCTGAAAAAAGAATCAACAACTTCCGATTCATTATAGCAAGGCAAAACTATGCTCAGTTCGGGATTTTTAGTCATGAGGCTTTTCCAGGAGAGACCCTGCTTCCGCATTTGAAATAAGACCAGTCATTTCTTCATCAAAGTTATAAGTATTACCCAATGAGCGGATTATTTTCTTGCTCTTCAAAACCTTATTGGTATCAAATGTCAGTCTGATCATCGTACGATTTTTTACTTCAATGCCCTTGAAAGAAGTTTCTTCTGATCTTCCTCCCAAGTATATCCACGTAAAGTTATCTTTATGCAAAGAAGGAGTCCCACAGCTTTCTATCACTTCTTCCATAGTAGTTCTTCCCTCTATGAAGGACTCAAATTGCTTTTCCGCAACAACATTTCCCCGAGAATTTATGAACGGTTCACACGAAGCCAACAACAGGGAACCCACTAAAAGATAATTCCTAAAGCGCATACCAACTCCACGATTACACGTGTCAGTTTAGTTGTTGAATGCATAATTTTCAAGAAATTTCGCTCGACTCTATAGAAAAATCTGAATTTTCATATATATTTAATGTACTATCATGAGGTGGTTTAATGATATTGACTTATCAAAAGATTTTGGAGAGTGTGAATAACGGAAGAATTTGTATTTCTCCTTTCGATGAAGCAATGTTGAACAGCAACAGCTACGATTATCGCATCGATAGGAAGTTGCTTGAAATCGATGATATACCAGTGGATCCCAAGAAGCAGACTTCATATCACGAGATAGAATTTAACGATGACGGTTATGTGCTGTCTCCGAACAAAACTTATTTGGCGAATACTTATGAGGAGATCGGCAGTAAGGAATTTGTTCCGTTGTTGATAGGAAAGTCTTCTTTGGGAAGGTTGGGGCTGTTTCTGCAAATTACTGCAGATCTTGGAAATTTAGGATCAGCCCATCGTTGGACTTTGGAGTTGAAAGCAGTTCAACCGATAAAGATTTATCCTATGATGAGAATTGGGCAGGTGTCTTTCTGGGAGACTTCCGGGGACAAAGAAATGCTCTATAACGGAAAGTACAATAAGTTTTCGTCAGCAAAATCTAGCGAAATTTATAAGGAATTTATCGGAAAATAGTCGAGGAGTAAAAAAATGATTTTAACCGGCAGCGAAATTTTAAAAAATTACGAAGAAAAAAAAATAATAATTGATCCATTCAACAGAGATCAGCTGAATCCGAATTCCTATAACTTTACCTTGGGCAACAAGCTTTTGGTTTACAACGATTATGTTCTGGATGTGAAAAAAGAAAATCCGGCCAGAGAGTTGGAAATTCCAGAAGATGGTTTAACTTTGGCGCCGGGGACGGTTTACCTGGGACACACGAAAGAAGTGATTGGCAGTGAGTATTTTGTTCCTGTCATCAGAGGACGTTCATCCATAGGACGTTTGGGATTGTTCATTAACATTACAGCAGATTTAATTGATATCGGAGCGATTGGGCAGGTGACTTTGCAGTTGAATGCCGTCCAGCCTGTAACCATATATCCGGGAATGCAGATTGGACAGGTGACTTTCTGGGCTATTTCCGGAGATGTGAAAAAGTACGATGGGCGTTATCAAAATTCCATGGGACCGGTTGTATCGAAAATGTACGAAGATTTTCGGAAGTAAAATCGGCATAAACTTTATAGTTTGTCGCTTGTGAGTTCCTGAATACTAGGGGGGATGATTTCGAGTGTCTGAGGTTAAGTCTGTGTTTAAGAACCAGTTGATTACAGCATGGTTGATGATAAATCCTAAATACAGAGAGTATTTGGTATTTGTGGCATTGGGGCTGTTTTCTGCTTTTAGTTTTATTTGGCCTTTTGCCAGTGAATTCGAAAATCGTTATTTCTATCCGTCGGTGTCGGGTTGTATTCTCGGCTTAATATTCATTTTTTCTTTTGGTGCATTTTTTGAGAGAATTTATAGAGAATATACGAAAGAGTCGACGATAGTATTATTGCTTCATGGTTTTGTATATTGGCTCTTCTACTTTATGGGAGCTTTATACTGGTTAGTTTATCCGTTGACCATAGATCTCAGCCTTCACTGGATGTTAATTCCGATCGCGCTGATAGTGGTTCCCGCTTATTTATCGATACCATTGTTGTTACCGATATATGTTGCAAAAAAATTCTGTAAAAATGTTTGGATAGCAGCACTTGTTTTTGCGACATTGACTTCTTTTATTATGTACTTGCAAGGTCATTATGCTCCGGGGTTTCCCTGGGCTCTTCCGGGATATGTTTGGAGTCGGGATGTATTCTGCATTCAAGCCCTGAGTGTTTGGGGAATTTATGGCCAGACATTTTTTACTCTTCTGTTAGGAAGTTTTGCGGGAATTGGGGAATTAGGCCGGCAAATCAGAGAAGAGTTCAGTAGAGAGGAACACTTATCTGAGAAGGTTTTATTCAAAAAATTAACTGAAAAAGGTTTAGAGAAACACAGAGTTTCGACAATAATTGTTATTGTTTCATTGATATCATTGATAATTTTCGGATATATAAGAGTTCCGGGAATGGGGCGTTTCGCATCACACGATTTGAGCGGTTATACAGACTATAAAATTCGATGCGTTCAAGGCAATATTCATCAAAAGAATAAAATGAACAGAAGTTTGTCTGCTCATAATTTAAATCTGTATTTAAATTTGAGTCAAATGAAGTCAGAACGCGATAATTGGAATCCCGATTTTGTGATTTGGCCTGAGGCAAGCATCCCTTATTTGGTTACGGATAAATCTAAGATGCTGACTGAAAAGTTGGCAGGTGTAGTACCTCCTGATGGATATTTATTGGCGGGGGCGGTAAGGAGGGATTCCGACAGTGGGAATATTTACAACAGCATAATTGTTTTGGATGAATTCGGAAAAAATGTCATAAATTATGATAAGAAACGTCTTGTGCCTTTCGGCGAATACGTTCCGTTTCGTCGATTTATCCCAGATGTTTTTGCTCCGATTGCCAACAGCATCGGAGATTTTGCCGTAGGAAAAAATTCTAACGTAATAAATCTTAAGGGGCTTAAAATAGCTCTCACCGTGTGTTACGAAGCTATGTTTTCGGGCGAGTTTATATCGAGTGACTCTGATATCGACGTTATCGTGAATATTACCAATGATGCTTGGTTCGGACATACATCAGAACCGGTACAGCATTTGAATATTGTAAGGGCGAGAGCGATAGAAGAAGGAGTTCCTCTTATACGGGTGACGAATTTCGGAATCAGTGCTGTTTTTGATGCTTACGGTAGAAAAGTTGATTTTTTGAGAACGGATGAAGTTGGAGTTATAGATTGTTATATTCCGAAAAAGATCGAAAAAACTTTTTTTCGAAAATTTTTTATAGATAAAATAAAATTAAAACAGTAGGATACGTTTTGATGAATGCAGAAAAGAGAGAAAGCTGAAATATTTTTTATGAAATTAATAATTTGTTTGAATATTAATGAGAATATTAAATAGAACTAATGATAGGAGAATGTTATGGAAAGATCAGATAAAGACGGTACTTTGCGTTGTTCCTTTTGCGGAAAGACTCAGCATGAAGTAAAGAAACTTATCGTTGGTCCTACTGTATACATATGTGATGAATGCATTGAGCTGTGTGCAGGAATAATTTCCGATACAGAACCTGCGGACTCTTTGAAAAAGAGTAATGAATTACCATCTCCTAAAGAAATTTGTAAGACTTTGGATGATTACATAGTCGGGCAAGATAAGGCAAAGAAAGTTCTGTCGGTTGCCATATATAATCATTATAAAAGATTAAATTGCGGGGTCAAGAGCACGGACGTGGAACTCTCGAAATCAAACGTTTTGTTAGTTGGGCCGACTGGTACAGGAAAAACATTGCTTGCTCAGACATTAGCCAGGATAATCGATGTTCCTTTCACTATGGCGGATGCAACGACTCTTACTGAGGCAGGATATGTTGGAGAGGATGTCGAAAATATCATTCTGAAATTGTTGCAGGCGGCGGACTATAACGTTGAAAGAGCACAAAAAGGAATTGTTTATATTGATGAGATTGATAAGATTTCGAAAAAATCTGACAACCCATCCATTACAAGAGATGTTTCGGGAGAGGGTGTACAGCAGGCTTTGTTAAAAATTATGGAGGGTACCATATCGTCTGTTCCTCCTCAGGGAGGCAGGAAGCATCCGCAGCAGGAATTTTTGCATGTTGATACGACAAATATTCTGTTCATTTGCGGAGGAGCTTTTGCGGGATTGGAGAAGATCATTGAGGCGCGAGGAACGAAGACTTCTATAGGTTTTGAAGCTCAAATTAAGGCAAAAGAAGATAAAAAAGTTGGGGAGATTTTTTCGAAGGTCGAGCCGGAAGATTTGCTTAAGTTTGGATTGATTCCGGAGTTTGTCGGAAGATTGCCCGTTATCGCTACGCTGAATGATTTGGACGAGGTAGCTTTGGTTTCGATCCTGACTGAACCTAAAAATGCTTTAGTGAAGCAGTATCAAAAGCTGTTCAGCATGGAGGGGGTTACCCTGACATTTGATGACGAGGCTGTACATCGTATCGCGAAGTTAGCATTGGAAAGGAAAACGGGTGCAAGAGGGTTGCGCTCCATAATGGAATCTATTTTACTCGACATAATGTACGAGCTGCCGTCCATAAAAAATCTCGAGGAAGTCATTATTACAAAAGAAGTTATTGATGGAAACAGCAAACCTATATTAAAATACTGCGAAGTAAAAACGGATATTGCGTAGGAGACAGTTTTGAAAAATAGTTATCCAGTCCTGACTGTGCGAGATATAGTCATATTTCCGCATGTGGTTGTTCCTTTGTTTGTGGGACGATCCAGATCTGTAAAGGCTTTGGAAGCGGCGATGGATCGGGATAAGAAGGTAATTTTTTTAAGCCAAAAGAACGTACAAGATGAAGAACCAGGATTCGATGATTTGTATCATGTTGGAGTGCTGGGCAATATATTGCAGATGCTGAATCTTCCGGATGGGTCAGTGAAAATTCTCGTTGATGGAATAGACAGAGTTAGGGTTTCTGATTATAAGGAGGAAAACGGATATTTTTCGGGAAAGTGCGAGATTTTGGAAAAAGAAAATTATAACGAAATCGAGGTTGAAGCCTATAGCCGAATGGTTTTGGAACAGTTCGAGATTTACTCGCGACTAAACAAAAGAATTTCGTTAGACACGATAAGTGCTGTTAAAAATTTGCAATCTCCCGATGACATAATTGACGTTATCGCGGCGCATCTGACTCTGAAAGTTCAAGATAAACAAAACCTTCTGGAAGATACTAATATTCTACGTCGATTCGAAAAATTGTTGAAATTTCTCGAGGCGGAAATCGATGTCATTCATGTGGAAAAGAAGATTCGCAATCGAGTTAAAAAGCAGATGGAGAAGAGCCAAAAGGACTATTACCTGAATGAGCAAATAAAAGCCATCCAAAAAGAGCTTGGTGATACTGATTATGTTCTTGATGATACCAAGGAATTTGAAGAAAAAGCTCAAAAGATTAAGTTATCTAAAGAGGCTCGGGAGAAATTTCAATCAGAATTAAAGAAATTGAAAAACATGCCGCCGATGTCTCCGGAGGCGACGGTGGTGAGAAATTATTTGGATTGGCTGTTAACGATTCCTTGGAAAGTAAAAACCAACGTGAAAAGAGACTTGAAGGAGGCCAGGAAAATTTTAGACGAGGATCATTACGGGCTGGAGAATGTGAAGGAGCGAATCCTCGAATTTTTATCGGTTCAAAGGAGAGTGGGGAGGATAAAAGGATCGATCCTCTGTTTTATGGGACCTCCGGGAGTTGGTAAGACATCGCTGGCGAAATCGATTGCAAAAGCAACGGGTCGTAATTATGTGAGAATTTCATTAGGTGGAGTTCGCGATGAATCTGAAATCAGAGGGCACCGCCGTACCTACATAGGGTCTATGCCGGGAAAAATTATCTCCAGCATGAAAAAGGCAAAATCGTCGAATCCGTTGTTTCTTCTGGATGAGATAGATAAGGTTGGGTCGGATTGGAAAGGCGATCCTGCGAGCGCTCTGTTGGAAGTTCTTGATCCCGAGCAGAACAGTAATTTTAATGACCATTATCTTGAAGTCGATTACGATTTGTCCGACGTAATGTTTATTACCACCGCCAACAGTTATGATATGCCAAGTCCTCTGCTGGACAGACTCGAAATCATAAAGCTTTCCGGATATACCGAAATGGAGAAGTTCGAGATAGCCAAGAGGCATTTACTTCCGAAGCAGATGGGAGAGAATGGCCTGAAGGCTTCGGAGCTAATCATATCCGACGACACCATTATGAAGTTGATCAGGGACTATACCAGAGAGGCGGGGGTCAGAAATCTTGAAAGGGAGATTTCTAAAATTGCCCGTAAAGTTGTGAAGGAATTGACTGAAAATTCAGAGTTAAAAAGCATTTCAATCGATTTGAAAAATTTGGAAAAGTATGCTGGAATTGCCAAATTTAAGCGGCCGGACATCGAAGACAAAAATTTAGTCGGAGTCGTGACTGGGCTGGCTTGGACCGAGGTCGGCGGAGAATTGCTTTCGATCGAAGCAGTAGCTGTTCCGGGAAAGGGAAAAACTATTCTTACGGGAAAGCTCGGTGATGTGATGCAAGAGTCCATTCAGGCGGCAATAAGTTTTGTGAGGTCTCGTGCGAAAACTTTCGGAATTGATCCAAAAGTGTTTGAAGAAAGTGATATTCACGTTCACGTTCCGGAAGGAGCCACTCCGAAAGACGGTCCATCAGCAGGTGTTGCAATGATTACCAGTTTGGTGTCCAGCTTGACGTCGGTTCCGATCAGAAGAGATGTAGCCATGACAGGAGAAATTACTCTGCGCGGAAGAGTTCTTCCGATCGGAGGTCTGAAAGAGAAGTTGTTGGCTGCTCACAGAGGCGGTATCAAGACGGTTTTGATTCCGAAAGCTAATGAATCGGATTTACAGGACATTCCGAAGTGCATTCTTGACGATCTTGAGATAGTTAAAGCAGAGGCCGTGGACGAAGTTCTCGCTATAGCTCTGGAACACCCTATCGCTTCTTAATAATTTAGGCTCTAGACCATCATCTTGAAAAAGATGTAGGGTAAAAGGCATGAA
>CACWKL010000020.1 GCA_902761495.1 uncultured Pseudomonadota bacterium | reverse complement strand
AGTGAGTAAACATGGGAATGAACAAATAATAGAGAGATATATAAAGGAGCAAGGGAAAGAATACAAATCACTTCATAAAGATTATCAACTTTGTATGTTTTGAATACCCCGCTGCTTGCGGCGGGGATCCTTTATTTTTTCGAAAGAAAATTTTTTCAGATTGACTTTGGGAATGCTTTAAAACAAACTTTTGCGAGTAGCGAGGTCTGTAAGCTCATAACTCACAGCCTCACCTGAGACAAAATTTTCGGCCCCGAAACAACTCGCCTGTTTCTCAGAACCGGAAATTTTTATTCTTCGTACCCGTTTCCCTCACCCAAGTTTTCACGCTTTATCGCTTCTTCCATTTTTTTCTTATTCTCTTCATCTCTTCTCTTTTTCACATCTATATTGGATCGCTGCTTAATTAAGCTTTCTACACTTCCACCCAATGCCAATATTTTTGATCTGAAATCTTCCAATACTTCTTTTGTCTTGGCCTTTTCGGTCATGTTCTTGATTCCAAGGTAAGCGTTGCGAGCCGCAGGGAAATGAACTTTGAAAATCTGTGTACATAGAGATCTTAAACTTGGATCCATTTCTTGTCGCGGGTTAAACATTGAACCATCCTGGTTCTCAAAGCACATCTTTCCATAATACATTATATCACCAAATTTAAATTTGAAATCTCGAGCTTTCAAGGCAAATTTTGACAAATTTTCCGTATACTTATCGATCGCAGTCCAATCAATCTCCCCGATAATTTGCTTGTTAGCTTGCTTATCTAGTTTCTTCTCTCTTTTTTGTGATTTTCTCTTTTCATTAATATCATTTATCCACTTTTCGATTTCTTCCTCATAAATCTCAATTATGTTGTTTTTTTCACCTATTTTCAGATCTTCAAAAATTTTCAAAATTTCCTTTGCTTGAGATAAGACTGACTTTAGATGATCTATTTTGGCGATTACACTTTCTTTTGCTTTGTTAAAGAAACTTGCTGAATTTTTCCGTTCTTCCACAGAAAGATTTTGATTGTCTAACACGTTATTTAGAAAAGAATCCGCTATCATTTTAAAATTGTTAAAATTATCTTTAAACTCGGAAAATAGTTTTTCAATAGTATCGGCCATTTCCTTGTAATTCAAATCACTTTTAAACTCGGAAAGTGATTGTGCAACAGCATCAGCCTTTTCCTTAGATTCAGTGTCTGCTCTAGAATCCGAGAATGAACTACTTCCTTTACTACCATTAATTGGAAATTCATTCAGAGCGTCTAATACAGTTGGTTCCGCTGTTTCTGGCTTTTGAAAATTTGTGAGATCAGGAAGGCTTGAGGATCTCGTTAGCTTTTTATCTCCCGCTATCCCATTGTCCAGTGTTTCTGGCTTTTGAAAATTTGTGAGATCAGGAAGGCTTGAGGATCTCGTTAGCTTTTTATCTCCCGCTATCCCATTGTCCAGATTTTGATCTGTATGTGAGATTTGTGAATTATCTATGGGGCTTCTTCTTTTTTTTCTGTTTCTCTTTGCATTTTTCCAGCTCATGGCAGAAGGTCCATTCGTTATGTTTGTATTGTGATTTATATCCTTGGAAACGCCTGAATTTTTATCCTGTGTAGCTATCGTATTTTTGCCATTTAAATTTTCTTGAGATTGAACCTCGTCAGCAAAAACATTTTCCCCGTACAGTAATGACGCGATTGCGCACATACTTAAGACTTTTAATTTCATAATATTCCTCCTATCTGTAAGTCTACATCTCAGACTACTCGTAAATAATTAATTATTAGTTAATTTTTTGATATTTTTTTAAATTTTACATTTTTTCTTTGAAAGATTTGATGTTTTTTTCTTATATTCGAATTAGTTAACGAATTATTAGAAAAAAATTGATAGGGTAGACAGGGTCTTTTAAAGGAGAAGGAAATGACAATATTTAGAGATCGATCTGTGGTTAAATTTGCAACTACGTTGATGTTTTTCAGTTGCGCAGAGGCTCAGGCTATGACCTGGTCAGGCGTCAACGGAAACACTGAAAAATCTTTTGACGTAAAAATACCGCTTTCTCAGTGGCCGATCGTAAATTCTTTGACAACTCAACGGGAACAGGAGGTGTACAGATCTACCTGGGATCCGGAAAAGCCTTTAGAAGAAAATCAAAAATGGTTGGAAAATCAGTTTATGGAAACCTGCTGTGATTTTTCATTCAAAAAAAGGACAGAAGAACTTAAAGGAATAACCGTAGGCAGGCTGGGAAGCGGTGAAGATATCGTTTTTACAAAACCAGGCATAAATATAAATGCACACCCGAATTTGGCAGAGGTATTGATTTATAACGAAAGAGAAAAATTTTACGGTTTAAAGACCTATGTCACAACAAATATATTTTTAAACATAGAACCTCTCGATTTAACGGAGCAAATGAAGAAAGATTTTGAAAAATGCGTATCAGAATTAACAAAAGATCCGATGGGCTGCGAGGTGTTGCGAGTGGCGATATCAAAATACAAGGGAGGGACCATGGAACTTCCGAAGTTAACTTTTATCCCGGTAAAAAACAAAGACATAGGTTTAGCATATACCACGGATAGCAACATCTGGAGATATCTGAAAAATACCGACAAAATACACTTTAACGAATACAGAAAATTTTTCAGGTCCAGTAAATTTATAATGTTCTCGCCAAGATGGTCCAGTGATCAGCATAATGGGTTATTTTTGAAATTGAAGCCTGAAAGTAGCATGGAGAAACCAGAGTTTTCATTAAATACTGGTATTGTTCCGAAAGAAGTGATCTTTTTGCACCAATTAATGTATGCATTAAATATTGAAGAGGATATATATAAAAACAAACCCAATTCATAGAACAAAGAACAGGTTCAGTATATTTTCATGGCAGATTTGAAAGATTAGGGGATTTTTAATAAATGACAACGCGTATCGCACTATGTATGGACTTACTAAATACGGCAAAGATTTGATAAATGAGTCGTCATATTTAGCCAAAAGAATTAATACAAAATTTAAAGTAAACGGAGAAAAATTAACTCCCGAGGAATCTTACATACTTTATAGTGAATATCTAAAACAAACGAAGATCACAACGTATGTTTGCATTGCTTAGTCAAACAAGAATACCCCGAATTTGGACAGGGAAATTATCGCTGTTCGGATATTTCGGATAAAAACATTGTGACGGAAGAGAGGAATTCGAATTATTCCGAGGAAGTATAGGACGGAAATTTTGATTTGAATAGGTTTGAAACACGTGTTACTGTCACTCACTTGATGCGACACAGTCGAAAGTCGATCTGCAGAGCGGCCTTTCGCAAGCACTTGTTGATGTATTCCGTCTCTTGTGGATTAATTCGAGTATCGCACACCTTTGCAGTTTTTTGTTCGAAATAGATAAACACATTTTTTTATGCGAATTAAGGAACAGCGTCCTTCGTCTTGCGAGTAAATCTTCCGCCCTTATGTTTAGCCAGGGATATCTCTCAGCTAAGACTGACTGCAGTCTTCCGATTGACTTACTCGCTATTCTTAATAAGCAAAACCACGCGGATCGTTTTACACAATTCCGCGCAGTTTTTCGTTTACCTTATGAATCTAGCGTCTCTCCGGTTTGGTTTCTGCGATAATTTTGCTTTCGCCTTTGTATCTGACGCAGTTTTAAGCAATGAAATTACTTCTTCGATAACAGTCTTAATTGTTTGAATCTTCGATTGGTTGTTTTGAGCATACGGATTTGGTAAATCATCTGCCAATCTGCTCAAATTTTGCACCTGATCTGTAATTTTACCGAGTTTTATTTCATCGATGTTTTCCGCAGGAACTCTTTCCGCTTCCTCCTTTGCATCTGCTTTTGTTTTCGAAACCGAAATACTCAATCCCTGAACAACGTTTTCCAGTACTTCATCTTGATGTATTGCGTTTCCTATCAACTTTTCCTGATCCTCAAGTTTTTTTATAATTTCTTCGATTTTTGTTTTCGTAATTTCCTTCTTTCCGGAAAAAATCTGAGCATGTGTATCCAAAATCGCCTTTTTTGTTTTGGAAATTATCGCAAACAAGTCCCGTGACATTTTGAATACCCAAATGTTATCTGTATTCCTTGATATCGAAAATAACGGCGACGCCGGCTGTTTGACTACCAAACCGCAATTTTGAGCCAAAGCGAAAACGATGTTAGGAACATCTTTTTCCGACAGTAACCCTTCTTTCTTATTAACCACGCTAAGATTTATCTTATCGGCATGTGTGACAAAATCCTCGAAGACAAAATAGTTTTTGAGAATATTATTTACATACTCAGCAAATTTCTCATTATCGATTTCTACTGAAAAACTCCTTTCCACTTTTTTCAGCATCTCCGGAATTTCTCTTATATCTTCATCGATAGAGGCCATACTCATTATGTATCCCTCACAATTTTTCTTTAATGTAGAAAAAGAAATCATATTTTTGTCTTTTTTCGGATCGGAAGATGTTCCGAGTTTTGTTTTTCCGTCGCCGGTCATTATTTCAAACAAAAACTGATGATCTTCCATCTTTGATTCAGTTTTTTGCTTACTTTGCTTGGCTCCGAAAGCATAAGCATTTGATTTAAACTTCACCTGGCTGTTTATTTTGTTTATTATGCTGTCGGTAAAGGATTTGTTGCACAAAGCTTTGTCTTCGGTGATTAATCTTAAATACTCCTCGATTACGCTTTCATTTTTGATAAGCTGTTTTCCTCTAAATGCAGCAGTTATCTCGTTACCATTGAATTCAGTGAATTCTTCGGAACTAATCCAGCTGTTTACTGAAGGAATCAACGCTGTTCCGTATGCCTCATCCCTTTTCTCCGTAAACATTTTTCCAAATTGACTGTAGTTGTTGTTTCTCACTACTATTTCTTTATTCTCGTCCTTCTCTGTCTTTATCTTTGTCTTCTCTATCTTACCAGCCTTCCCCAACAAGACTCCGACATCTTTTATACGATCATTGAGTCGACGGATAACGTTCAGCGGAGAAGACTTCGTCTTATCCCCCTCTTCTTTTGACACGATTGCCGTATAGTTGTTGTTTAAGATGTCTCGTATATCCAGCAATACCGATAACTGATTGTTTCCACTTAATGTTTCTTCGATACAGTGAAGCGCCTTCTCCACGACAACTTTTTCGGTAACAGAGTTCCCCGTTGGCAAAGTTATGGATCCGCTCAGAGGTTTTAGGTCAACTTGCTTTGAAGATGTTGAGGCATTTTCCTCGGCAGTGCTGTTTGAAGACGCCGAATTGGCTTCCTTGAGTTTTGCTGCAAAAAATCGCTTTAGTCTTATAATCTCAATGGCATCCAATGTCGCTCTTTCGGTAAACTCTTTGATCCTTGGCATCTCAGATAGATCCACTAAATTGCTGAAACTATTGGACAGAACCACAGCTCTTTCCATAACAATGTCTGCCTCTTTTAATGAAGCTATCAAATTCGGAATCGATTTCAGATTTTCGCCCGATTCCATAAATTTTGAGAAATATGAGGTAGCAATTTTTTTAATTTCCTGTGATATGTCTTTGAAAAATTTTCCTCTGTCGGAATCAATCGCATAGTACGACTGTTTGTTCAATTTTTGCAGAGGGTCTCGCAGAGATTTCAACAAATCGCAGAATTCCTTGATGGTGGAGTCGCTCGCGAACTTTTTTTCCAAAATTTCCAGTTCCTTGTTCAATCGATTAATCAAAAGAGCCGCGGCGCCAGCAGAAACAACAATTCCTTCAGAGATTATATCATTATTGCCCTGCAAATAGAAATTCACAATATTTGCCATTTGCATTGCGCCGTCAGACACCAGAAGATCGTTCTGCTTATCTCTTAAATCTCTTATTAGGTTACTCACGTTCACTTCTCTTATAGGAGATCCAGGAGGAGGTGGTACCTTCGTATTTCCCATCATAGCCGGCGGAGGAGGTGGTACCTTCGTATTTCCCATCATAGCCGGCGGTGGTGCCGGCTTATTTGAATCTGACTCTACATTTATATTGTTTTTTTGAGCTGGTTGTAACGGATCAGGTCTCGTACCTTCAACATTGAATTGCAGAGAGTCAGATCGCGCCTTCGCATCTAACGATACTGTGTCCTTATTATCTTCCTGACCTTGTGACGGTAATTGTAATTCGTTTGCACTTCTCGCCTGATTCGGAGATTGTTGCCGCACTTTGAATCTGACTATACATTTATATTGTTTTTTTGAGCTGGTTGTAACGGATCAGGTCTCGTATCTTCAACATTAAATTGCAGAGAGTCAGATTGTGCCGTCCCACCATACACCACATGCGTATTCTGCGACTGCGATGAGTCATTAGTTTTATCCGAGCCTGACCTCTCCTTCTTTGACTTCGTTTCATCTGAGGAGAATAGTTGATCAAAAGAATCCGAAAAATCTTCCTCACCTACTAGATTACCAGATTGAGTCAATTTAATTCTATCAGCAAAGCTGATATTACCTTTCGCAAAAACATCGTTTTCCACAAGGCAAGACACCGCTCCTAAAACCATCATATTCAAAATTATAACTCTCATTTTCTTTCTCCTTTACTTTCCGTACATCCCTAAGGACGTACAAACTTTATCTTTACAGCATATCCCCAGGGATGCACAAATTTCCGTATGTTCCCAAGAACAGGTTCACGCATTTTCTCCGAGTATCCCTAACAGCAGGATATATCAGCACATTCCTATCGAATCTCTGTAAGAGAGGTTTTGCTTATTTTTAAAGGATGCACAAACCTCAATACATCTCGATCAATTTACGCATCTCCAATAAAAAGATGCACCCGCGTATTTCTGCCACGAATATCTGCGCAAAATTCCTCACATACCTATAAAGAAATGCTTTTCTTTTCACGCATTCTTTCTGAATAACGTGCAAGAGCATAAACTTCCGGCGCGCATCTCTGCAAAAAGAGACACGTTCGACGTTACTACCCTATTGATTAACTACAAAAACTCATCGGCGCGCGGATTCGGCAGACAAACTACGCCTTTATTGTAATGATATCCGAAATTTGTTAATAAAACGTTAAATTTTCAAAAATTTTATAATTTAAACAAATTTTCTCGTCGATTTTTGAAATTTCAAAATTATGCGATCGACATTTCGAGAGAAACTGTTATGAAATTTCCTTTACACGCGCAAGTTGCATATAGGTTTTATTATATTTGTCGTCTCGATTGATTTCATAAGGTGTTTCAAGTGCAAAATAATCGTGCAAAATCTCTAGGATTTTTTCAAAAACATTTTCGCAGATTAATTTTGTGTCTTCCGTCGTTTTTGAGACATATACTATGCGTTTTTCTCGGGGTTTTAGTTGCCAAAAACTCATGGTTTTGACGTCTGTTTTTCCTAATTTAAACCCATTTTTCGAGGCGATTATGCTTTCAACCGGAAGTTGAATTTTTTCCCCATCTCTTACCTTTTTTAAGCTAGGAATTTCTCCTGTTTTGTAATCGATAATCGAAATATTTCCATCCGAATCGAGTTCCAACCGGTCTGCCTTCGATGCGATTTCTACCTGAATATTTTTATTTTCACGTAAAATTTCTAAACTCATTTTTCCCTCGATTTCCGAAAAATTTTTCGAATTGTCGTTGAAATTATCGATAAAAAATTTCAGAATCGAGTCGATATTGAAGTACCAAAGTCCCAAATTTTCCGAATTTATGAACCTTTCGCGGCAAATTTTCTCAAAAAGTTTGCGTAAAAAGCGAAATTTATCGTCGCGAACGTGTTTTTTTACAAAATCATCGAAAATTTTGTGAATAAGATTGCCTTTCAAATTTTTTCTCGAATTGACAGGAAACGATTCCTTCAGGCGCAGAATTTTTTTTGCATAATAAACGTAAGGATTGCCAATCAGCGAATCCAAATCCGAAACCCAAAAAGTTGTCGGGCGGAAACTCACGTCAGGAGATGGAGCGCAAAAACTGACGGGCGAAAATTTCGACGGGGATTTTATTTTACGCATCAAATTTTTGCAACTAACATCTTGTTTTAAGTCGTAATTTTTTAATCGGCTGTAGTGTTGCGCTTGCTCGCCATTCTCCATGACAGAACGAGTCACCAACACTTTTGGTTTGTTGATCAATTTTTCCCACACGCAAGCGTAAAATTCGTTGCGCTCGTCAACAGTGTTGATTTCCAACTGTTGCAGCATCGAATCGCTCATCCAGAAATCGCTTGAACCCGAGGATTTCCACGAATTTTCGTTCGCTCCGCAAATAATAATCTGATCAGCGTCTGCAAGCTGTGATTCGAGAATTCCTAGAATCACTACCCTGGGCGTATAACTGATATTTTCGCGTAAAGAGCTGCTCAGAAAGTGATTTTTCAAGAAAATACAAAACTCGGCAAGCGAAATGTTTTTAAATTCCTGCGGTTGCAGAATTTCTGCGAACCTTACTGCTGCGGACTCATTTAGCAAATTTATAAAATCCGAAAAATATTCCCGCCAAAAATTGAAGTCGGCGTCATCCGGAAATTTCGAAAACTCCTTCAGGTGAAAAACAAATTCCGCGAGCTTTTCGAACGGAGATTTTTGCTCGTTAGGCGGAAGCGTTGAAAATTTTTCCTCGTCAGATTCAACGAGAAGCAAGTTTGGAGCTTTTTCCGTATAAATTCTATCCTCGAAAAGATTTTCTGTACGCTCAGGGGCTTTAAATTCGATTTTTGAAAAATTCGCCCCCTCTTCAGGCCAAAACATATTAAAAGTTTGGAAGAAATTTTGAGGATAATTCTCCTTTTTTCGCAAAAAATCTTCCAATTCAAAAGCGGAAATTTTTATCGAATCGTTGAACTTTAACAAATTGATGACATCAGCATTTTGAAAATCGTGTTCGATTGTGAAAATTATTTGCGAAATTATTTGCCCGACCAAAGTGCGGTGCAACGCTGTCCCCGAGGAGTCATCTGCAACGATATCCCACTTCAGCAGTTCCGTCTTGATTTTTTGAGTCAGAGCAAGATTGGAAGAAACGATCAGGACAGACTCGTTTTGCGTCAGAGCTTTTCTCGTCGTCAAAGAAATCGCGAGAGCCTCATCGGAATTATCCGTCGTCTCGATAATTTTTCTGTCCGCGAGAATTTTTTGTTTCATTCTGATGTTTTTGATTTCCAGCTGAGGCCACTTATCTTTAAATAAACTATTGATTTTTTTGAAATTATCTCCGTTCTCGTTTTCTAAACCACTGAATACGATGAACCCAGAATCTAAAGCTTGCAAATATAATCGTCGATTGTAAAAATTCTCTTCCAGCAGTCCTGCGACAACGATTTTTTCTTCATTGAGCGATGAAAAAAAATCATTAAGCTTAGTTTCGAGATTGTTTTTGAACTCTAAAATTTCAAAATTTTCTAAGACTTTATCCAGAATAAACAGAGTACTATTCCAGCTGTCGTTAAATTTTTCGGGGACCATCAATTTTCGATAATCAGCTCGGTTGAAAATTAAATTTCGGATCAGTGAAGACAAGCTCTCTGACAGGTCAAACAGTGTACTGAACGGAACGGAATAAGTGTTGTCGCGCAAAAATTTCAACAGAAGAAAATTTATGTCAGGGAAATTTAAAATGTCGGAAATCGAAATTATCTCGGGAGCAATACAGTTAAATTTGGAAAATTCGCACTTAAATGCTCGACAACTTCGATTATTGGGTAGGAAAATCTTCGTTACATCAGATTCCGCCAATATAATTTTGGCGAGCTCTTGAAAAAAATTGCACTCAAGCGGAATGTTGTAGATTTTCGACATCTTCTATATTGTACACCAAAATAATACGCCCGGATTCATCGGTTATGCTGTTAAAAATTTCATAGTCAAACCGAAAAAATTTCGAGGCGTCTTCGATTTCCTGCTCGACTTTTTTCCCCTTTAAAAATACGCCGTAATTTGAATATTTTTTCGCAAATCCGATCAAAACTTTCAATTCGGCGAATCCTCTGGCAGTGAGAGTGTCGAATTCGCCATCGACATTTTCTATACGATCCAGAACAAGCTCAACCTTTGCTGAAGTCTGACGGGCAACTTCCGACAGGAAGGTCATTTTTCTTTGGTCCGAATCCACGCAGGTCACATCGAAACTCTCGGTAATTCCAAACTGTTTCAAGAATTCGATGTTTTTACTGACGGTGGCGAGCACCATCCCCGGGAAACCTCCTCCCGACCCGATGTCCAGAACCGTTCTGCCTCTTAAAAAAGGAATCAATTGCAAACTATCCTCAATATGCCTTGCCCAAATGTTGTTCAATGTTCCACGTGAAACCAAATTAATTGCTTTCTGCCATTTTAATAAAAGATTTTTGTAAATTTCTAGATTATTTCGAATGTTTTTCGGAAGGTGTTCCACGCGAAACATCTCGCGATGATTTTTAAATCGTTCCACGTGAAACATCCTGAATCACTGATGGCTCTTGATCCACTCGGTGAGTCGAGCTTTTGACGCGGCACCAACATTTTCCGCGACCTTTTCACCCTTCTTGAATATCATGACGGTCGGAATACTCATTACCTCGTATTTGGCGGAGATATTCGGAGATTCATCGATATTAACCTGCATGATTTCAATCCCCAACTGTTCTTCAATCGACTCCAAAAACGGGCCAATCATTCGGCACGGACCGCACCACTCCGCCGAAAAATCCACGACCGCAAAGTCCTTATCTAAAACATTTTCTTGAAAGTTCGTTTCATCCGTATGCAACATAGCCAACTCCTCTCTCTACTTTATTCTATCAACCCTTACACCACAATCTGCTAACTTTTTTTCCGCGCAACAATAACCTCTGTTCAGATGATACACCCTGTCTACAAGAGTGTCTCCTTTCGCAGCAAGCCCCGCTAAAACCAAGCTGAATGAAGCTCTCAAGTCCGTTGCCATTACCGGAGCACCGACCAAATGATCAACACCGCAAACCGTCGCTTGTGATCCGGAAACAGAGATGTCCGCTCCCATTCGAGCCAATTCAGCGACATGCATAAACCTATTTTCCCAAATTTTTTCATCTATCACTGACTTTCCTCCCGCCAAGCACAGCAACGCCATGGTTTGTGCCTGCAAATCCGTCGGAAATCCTGGGAAAGGCTCGGTATGAAAATCAATTGGCCGAATTTCTCCGGCGTATTTTGCTCTGAGACCATTTGGAATATCCTCAAATATCAGAGAACACTCCTCCATTTTTTCAATAAATGTCGGTAGCAACTTTCTGAAATCTCCGCCGATCAAATCCACCTGTCCCCTGGTAATCGCCGCAGCAACCGCGTACGTTCCGGCTTCGATGCGATCCACCAGCACCGTGTGTTCAGCACGATGCAGCCGAGGAACCCCGACTACCCTGATTTCTGAGGTACCTTCTCCCTCAATTTTCGCGCCCATTTTTTTTAAACAGCTTGCGAGGTCAACGATTTCCGGCTCACGCGCTGTATTTTTCAGAGTGGTTTCTCCATCGGCCATTACTGCCGCCATCAGCAAATTTTCCGTTCCCGTTACGGTTGAAATTGGAAACTCAAACTCCGTTCCCTTTAATCCTTTCTCCGCCTTTGCGTGAACATATCCGTCTCTGAGATCAACCTGCGCCCCCATCGCCATCAACCCCTTCAAGTGCAAATCGATCGGACGCACCCCAATCGCACATCCTCCCGGTAATGAAACGCTGCAATGTCCAAACCTTGCCAACAGTGGGCCCAACGCCAAAATGGATGCTCTCATTTTTTTTACTATTGTGTAAGGAGCGGTAAAATTATTAATGGAATCCGTCTTGCACGTCACCGTCTCGGAATAATTCCCAGCCGAACTTATGGTGCATTCAACACCGAGAGTCTCCAGCAAAGCAATCATCGTGGATATATCGGAAAGAGGAGGTACATTTTTCAAAGTTAAACCTTCCTCTGACAAAATCGCTGCAGCCAGCAAAGGCAAAGAGGCGTTCTTTGCTCCCGAAATGTGAACTTTACCGTTAACTTTCTGTCCTCCGTAAACTCGGATTTTTTCCACTGGCTTGCTCCAAAAATACAAGAAGAGGGTATCATATAAAACCTTGAGTTTTCAAGAAAGGAAACGTGTATTATGTAAGTTTTCAGAAAGATTTCAGTTGAATACGAAGATTTTTCGTTTAAATCTGAAAAGTATAACCTCCTGACAAGTTTGCAAATATTTATCGGAAGCGGGGTATCAGCTTTACCCGCGTCTTCGGCGTGTGATATTATTCCCACCAAGACAGAAGGGGAGGTTATTTCCCTGATGTACTAGAGGAAGGAGCGAAAAATGAAATTTAAATTGTTGATTACCTGTTGTTATGCGGTTGTTTGTCTTTATTCAAATACGATGCCGCCTGTTCGTCCGCAAGAATCCCTGGAAGGAAAGAGTAAGCGGGTGGTTTTGCATATGGCAAAAAAACGCTCACCAGACGAACACTATCTTTCTCAACAACAAAAAAGGATGTGTACGAGGAAAAAAGAGGAAATCTTCGATAAAAAAATTATCACAGTAGAACAACTTCTTAGTTTGGGGAACAATGAAATATTTTTGTCGAATGCTTCATTGAATCACGATGGAAAAGACGTTATCGAAGCGAGATGCCTTTTTTTTGCTTCAATCCGAAATATTTTGATATTTCGTCATCAACTTCGAAATTGCATCCATATGGAAAAATGTCAACAGGAAGAACTTCAAATTTTAAAAAACAGGGAGAAAGAATTAAAAAAAGACATGGAGAAGTTCGAGAAAAGAGGGAAAGAATTAGAAAAAAATATAGAAACAAATAAAAAAGAAGCTACAGATAGATATATGCGACTAAAAATAGCTCAAAGTAAACAGGAGGTTTTGTATCCGGTAAAAAAACGCTCACTAGACGAACCCCCGCTTTCCCAGCAGCAAAAAAGGATACATACGGGTAAAAAAGAAGAAATCTTTGATAAAGAAATCATCGCTGTAGAACAACTTCTCAGCTTGGGGAGTAATGAAATATCTTCATCAAGTATTTCATTGGGGCACGATGGAAAAGATGTTATCGAGGCGCAGCGTCTTTTTTTAGTTTCAATCCGAAACATTGTAATACTTCGCCACCAACTTCGAAACTGTATCTATATAGGAAAATGTCAGCAGGAAGAACTTCGAACTTTAAAAAACAGGGAGAAAGAATTGGAAAAAAATATAGAGAAATTCATGCAAAAAGAGAGAGAATTAGAAAAAAATATAGAAACAAATAAAAAAGAAGCGGCGGATAAATATGTGCTGCTAAAAATAATTCGAAACAAAGCAAAACTATAGAGATCTGAAAAGTCTGATTTGGGGGTGTTATCAGGTTGAAAGGGGGGAATAATTACAAATGATCCCAATCAAAAGAAATTTTTCCCGTTTTTCATTGACCGTCGACAGCACAAAGCCCTGCAAAACTGCAGCGTTAACAATAAGATTCCATTGATTTAATTTTTTCCAATCAACGCCTTTTTTAATTTTCGCCGCGTATAGATTTTTTCAGACGATCGAGCTTTGATTTCATAGAATAATCCAAAATTTTCGAACCGTATCGAATCTGTAGTCCACCAATAAGAGATTTATCCTGTCGAGTAACGAATTCTATCGTTCCGCCGATCATTTCCTGCAAGTACTGAGCAAGCTGAGTCTTGCTTTTTTCCGAAAAATCTTTCGCGTAGGTTACGTAAAAAACCTTTTTATCATTCATGTGGTCGCAGAACTTCTCAAAAGCCGCGCAGATGTCCAAAATAATCGAAAACCTTTTGTTACTTAACACTAACTTCAGAAAATTCCCGACCTCCGGAAGCAACTCCAACTCGGAAACCAATGTATCCACGAAAGCTCTGCCATCCTCAACTAGCAGAGAGAACCGCCGCAAAATTCCCTCTCGATTATCCAAAGATTCAATCGCCTCGCGAACCGCCCTAACCTGCTGCACAAACTCGGACTCACGCCCTACGCTGACCTCATACAATGCCTTCACGTATCTATCAACTACCGAGCTACCAAAAACCTCAATTGACAACTATGTCTCCATCCATATCCAATCGATGAGGATATCATCATTAAGCAATATTTTCAATTCATAACGATCGTTCCCATAAAAAAAGGAGGCCAAAACCTCCTTTAAAGGTATTTATAAATCGACAACCTATGCCATTATGCCAAATCAAAATCTGAGTAACCCACAACCTTGTAAGCCGCTTCGAGGTTGTCACGGTCAAGAGATAATAACTCGTGCTTAGGAGCTTTTCCGCTTTTCAAAGCCTCAATGTCTGCGATATCGCACAACTGCAAAGTCGTAGGAGTAACGCTCCAAATTTTTTTGATCATGATTTGCCCGCGATCCAGGATGACAACCGTCGATTCCGGTGCCAAATTTGTTGCCGGCTCGAGGTACAAGGTGGAAGTTTCGCTGAAATACGGCTTGAAATAACCTTCTGCCTTGATTGCAAATACGTCTTCCTTGGCAAACAATTCCGCTGGTTTTGCTTTCCAGTCTGTGCTTGAACAAAGGTTGATCGACAGTTTACTTCCGTCTTCAGAATTTGCCACAACCTTGTACACAGGTAAGTTCATCTCTCTCGAAATCATGTCGTGACGCTTTTTACGACCAAACTCCACAGCGGTGATTACGTTACCATCATGAGAAATTTCCTGCAACAATTCCGCTGGAGAACATCTGAACGCATGAGCTAATCTGCGAATCAAATCCGTGTTTAACCGTCTGGAACCGGACTCCAACCGCGATAGGTAAGAAATCGAAACATTTGTCACTTGTGACAGGGTTTCCAAAGTATATCCGTTCTTCTTACGGAGAAACTTCAGGTGAGTCATTGGTGCGTCCTTTTTTTTCCGACCAACCCGATGCTTAACCTCGACCGGTGTCTGTTCCTGATAAAAATCCAGATCCTTCATAGGACTTAAACTTTGTCTTGCCATAATACTCCCCTAAAAAACTACAATTGTATATATATCATATGACAAAACCGAAATCTATATACAAAAGAAAAATTTTTTATTTGTTTTTAAATTTAAATATATTTTTATTCTCAGATTGTTGATTTTAGTACAAAACTTGCTCCAAAAATCTTGTTTTTAGCATATTTAAAATTCCGAATCTTCTAATAAGGTTTTACTAAAAAATTATTTTTTTATAGTTTTTTCTGTTCAAAAAATTTTATTTTAGGAAAGATTTTTAACAAAAAAGGAGAAAATATGATTTCTTTGGAAAACAAGGAGTTAAAAAATCAAAAAGGTTTAAAATTGTGCAAAACGCACAAAATGAGGAGGCCGCGAATCTGCAGAAACGGTAAGTTGAAGCTAAACATGACAAAGGTCGTTTCGTCTAGAAATTTCAGAGGGTTACGAAAAAAATCGTATGTTAGCTCCGGTTTGAAACAGGCAACGACGAAAAAGGTCGAACAGCGTAGCTGAATAAAAATCCGAACCTAAGAAATTCGGAATTCTGAAGAGCCATTAACAAAAAAATTCCAAGAAAATTCAATCTGTTAAATAAATTTTCAACTAGTGTTTTTCGATAATAACCTGTCTATTTACAATATAAAAAACATAAAAACGCCTAAATCGTTATACTTTTGTTATAGTTTTTAATTTTTGGCAATATCGATAATATTAGGGATCTTCGGCTTCGAAAAAAGCAAAATTCTTTCGTTTTGATGAAAGATTTCCGTCCGCGGGATTTTTATTTTCGGTACTTATCCTATCTCCCGAAATTTGAACTGTTATTCATTGAATGAAAAATATAAAAGTGCTGAAATCGTTATACTTTTACTATAGTACATTGAGATTTTAGCAAGGAAACCCCGAAGTTAAGCTCGCTGGCACCGGCTTTTCGTAGTCAGTCGTGAAAAAGCAATTTCGGATCGAAATTAGAAGAATTTTTGAGTATACCGAATAAAACGCATATTAATTTTCACATAATATTTGCGATGGTGAAGTTTAAAGCCCTGTCCTTCTCTTTTCAATTGATTAATTCCATTATTCGGGTTGTGTAACTTTTTTCAGATATGTTCATAAAGTGGATGAGAATTAACAAATCATTAATTGAAAAACATATATGTAATCACATCTGCGGATAATTATTTACAAAATCGGAGAAAAAACAGGACAGCTCATTTTTCGAAAACAAAATTTTTGTTAATTTCTTGTACAGCGAGATTAACCTAGTTTTTTCAGTTTAACAACGACTCTAAATGTTGTCTCAGGATGCAAATCTCCTCCACATTTGTTTTCGCGTTCATATTGTAAAAAAACTTTTGCGCATTCGTTTTCAAAATTGATTCCGACTCCGTGTTTTAATAGCTTCAATTTTCCGCTATTGGATTTATCATCGAATCTGTTTCCCAAGACGATTTCGCAGTTAAATTGTGTCTGTGAGCTGATTTTATACCCAGTATTGAAGGCTATCCCTTTGTACTTTTTTTCGTAATTTTTTCTATCTACGAAGTCTTGCTGAATTTTGAACGGATTGTAAGAGCTCTGTCTTCCCCTAAATCCCATTACTCCCGCTGAGAATTTTTCGTCGCTGTAATTCACTCCGGCTTCTATTCTATCAAAACGCTTATTTTGCTGAGAATAACTGCCGCTTGAGGAAAAAATTAAATTCTGAGTAAAGAAAATATCCAAGGCGCCAACTATATTCGATTTTTTATATTTCAGACCCGACGATTCTAATCGTTTTTGGGGTTCGGTTAGTTCGAAAGATTGTCCCAATGCAAGATGATAAATGTTTTTGGCTCCGTGATATCCGTTGGCATGAAGTCCGTAAAAGTAGCGCTTACCGGAATCTACATTGTACGGAGAAATAGACCTGTTGTTGAAAAATACGTTCAATTCGTTAAGCTCGTCGAATGGAGTTTCAAAGGCATCGTAATGCTTTTTGTTTTCAGAAAGAGAAGTTCCCAGTACAGGGGTGAGAATCAAATTGTGCAACGGAGTTTCGACCAACAGAGGCCATTTCCACGTTAGATTTAACTGAGGTCTTGCCTGAAAATGCGAGTTATAGTCGGATTTGGTTTCTTCCTTTACTTTTAATCCTTGTACCGACAAAACCGCATTAGCCTCAAGTATATGTCCACCCGGCATTAAAATTTCCTTATACCAAGATGGGATGCAAATATATTTCTGCGAAAGTCTTCCGTTTTTGAAGTTCATATTTGTGAACACAGTGTCGAAATTCAAGGCTCCTCCCAAAAACTGGAAATAATGACGGTGCTCTAACATAGGAAGCAAATTTGGTGCTGCATCCAAGTCTTCACTTTGGTACATGGAAGATTTCACCATCGTATAATTTCTGCCATGAAATCCTTCCAAATATACTCTGGATTCCAAAGTTCTGTCGACCTTATCGAAAAACGAAAATCTCTTAAGATAATATCTGTCGAACGCCAAATTAATATTAAATCCCGTTCGCCATTTGTTATCCAGCTCATAACGAAACTTTGCAAAAACATGCCCTCGATATCCGGAACGTCTGATTTTTTGGATTTTTTTGTCAGGATCTTTTTGGTTGATGGACTTTATACCCGTCAAGCTGGCGTCTATACTGAATTCTCCATGAGGAAATCTCCAACCGTAGTAAATCCACGGAACATGACCTATTCTGGAGGTAATTATTGGTTTGAAAATCAACTCCTGCGAATCCGAAATCGAAAACAAATAGGGAAGCAATACGCTGAAGCCTTGCTGCGATGAGAACGAAAATTTCGGAGTTAAAAATCCGCTCTTTCGTTTAATATTGGTGCTTACATGAGTAAGATATGGAACATACAATATCGGAACGTTATATGCTTCCAGCACGGCGTTTTGATATTCCGTATAATTTTTCGGGTTAAAAGTCACAGTCTTTGATTTCAATTGCCAGGTTAGAGAGCCAGACTCTGTGCACTCATAGCACGGGGTAAATATTACATTTTTCAGCAGATATTCATCGTCGAGTATGAAACAGTCATCGGAGGCCAAACGTGTTTTGTCCTGTGTAATAATCTTCAGATTTGTCGCTCGACCCGATTTGAAATTTTGTTTTGCCTGAAACGAGTTTGCGAAATATGCGTTGCCGAATTCATCTTTCATTATTACGTTACCCTCGGCTTTTATGATGTCATTTTTTTCATCAAAGGACATTGTGTCAGCTGAAATAATCTTTTTGTTATAAACCACGATTACGTTTCCGCGACAAATAACAATATCGTTTTTGTATTCAGTTTCGTCAGAATTTAAGAAAGAGATATCTGCGGCGGAAACAGCTTCTCCGAAAAAGATGCTACTCAGGATAAGGCCTCTGCATAAAATTTTCTTCATACTTCCTTATACTTCCTTCCAAACTAAAACCGCAATCGATAAGAACGTTAATACTAGCACGATGGCCCACGATGATAAAACCACGGAAATTACTCCCGCATAGGCTAAGGATTCCAGTAGGCTGTTCGAAAATCTTAAAAACAACACCGAAAAAATGACTTTCATTGCTATATTTGTTTTACTTTTATAACGATTTATCGGAAAGCAAATTATTGCGGCAATCAGCGCAAACAATATAAAGGAAGCGCAATTCGCCAGAAGCTTCTGCAGCGTCAGCTCGTATAGTCTCAAATTAACTTTGTCTTGCTTTTGGATTTTATAAACTTTGTACAGCGAATATATGTCATGACGATGAGGCGCCAACGATAATAGTTCGATTAGCTCAGATGAGATGTTGTCGAAAATCTTTATGGATTCCAAATTTTGGAAACGATTGTCTTTTAACACAGATACATTTTTAAGCGTGATCACATTTGAGTTGATTTCCCCAGATTTTGCAATTAGGCATTCGTTTTTCTTCAAATCAAACAAATGAAAGTCCGAAAGTTGGTTTTTATCTATGGTTTTTATGAAAACTACATATCTGTCTTTGCCGAAATCTATCCAAATATCATGATTTTTCTCTATGGACGACGAAGAATTGGCTTCAACGGCCCTCTTATACAGATTTTCCGACTTTATTCCGACCGGATGAAAAACGAACAGCCAACACATTCCGATAAATATGGAAAAACTTATGAAGGGAATCAAAATCTGCCTCGGCGATCTCCCGATCGATTTGAGAATGGTAATTTGCTGAGATCGGCACAAATCCCACAAACTAAAGGTTGCGGTTATGAAATAAACATAATTAATAATCTCGCAAAAAGTTATCGGAGTTCGCAGGAATGACAGCTTTAGTGCGGACAGAATTTCTGAAAAATTTGTTATAGAGAATTTCCTGCTGATCTCAGCAAAATCGAAGAGCAGAATTAAGAAAAACACGGAAACTGAAACGAAAAATATGGTTTTTAACTGTTTTTTGAAAATATAACCAAATAAAATTCTGCTCATGCTTTCTCTCTTACTGCAAAAATTGAAACAAACAGCATGACGAAAACAAAAACGTAATTCACGTAATTAAAAATTTCGTTTTTTGCCGCGATATTCGCGAAAGCCAAAAAACTTCCCTGCACAATTATCATATATGTTATCAGGAATGCGATTCTCGAATAAGTAATCTTCCGAACATACGGTGCCAATCCAACCAAAAAGAAGGCCATCAAAGAAAAAATCAGCGTCAGCAACGGAGATAAAATTTTTTGGTGAAACAAAGCCTTTTGTTCCTTGGTTCTAGAAGGATCATTGGGAATTTCCCTCATCAATTCCGAAAAAAACTTCTCGTTCGGGCGTTTTTGCACCTCGCGTATATCAAGAATTTCTCTCAAATCGTATGCATATGATGAAAACCGTGTCGCGGAATTTTTGTGGTTACCAAAATCTACCTCTAGCCTCTCTCCGTTCGTGAGAGTTAGGACATTATTCGTAATCGCTCCTTTAGTCGCAAACAATGTACATGTTTTTTCTCTCGTATCAATTATGAAAATATTGCCGAAAACACATTCGCCATAGTATTTCTGCGCGTAAACAGAAAAATTTCTGCCGGAAAATATTCGTCCCGCATTTTCGGGCGGTTCAATGTTATTTTTGATGTTGAATTCCATTTGTCTGAATTCACGCCAAGATGTCGGAGAAATATATGTATTGCTCACATACAAATATCCGCAAATAATCAAAGCCAATTCCATCAGGGGAGTAAGTAATTTTTGCGGAGCAATACCCGATGACTGAAGTACAACGATTTGATTGGATTCCGCCAGTCGATGATAGACAAATCCGGCGGATATCGCCAACGTAATGGGCAATAAAAATGCGATAATATCAACGGATAAAAAAAAGGTCAGGCGGAAAAATCTCGATAGGCTCAAATTGTTATTGAGTAACTCCAAATACTTAGAAGACTGAACTATCCAAGTACAAAAAGACAAAGCCACCGTAGAATATACCGTAGTTCTGAAAATTCTGAAAAATATCAACCTAGCTAAAATGTTCATTCCCCTTCTGGATATCACAAAGTCCCGATATCTCAACAAGTTAGAATCTAAGATGGAGGTCGAGACCGGAATCGGACCGATCTACAAGGATTTGCAGTCCTCTGCATAACCACTCTGCCACTCGACCTAACCGAAGTACAATTTATATATATTCCGAGCAAAGGTCAATAGGTTAAAGCGTGTTCAAGCGCGAACTTTAACAATTTATTAACAATATTTCAAAAAAAATGCATGGAATTAACTTTATGTAAAAGTTTTCGCGATACGATGAAACCAATAGATAGTTAGTTAGATGTTAGTGTGGATATATGAAGATGAGCAACGAGCGTACAACAGAAATGACTGGAACAGTGAAGTGGTTTAATCAATACAAAGGTTATGGTTTCGTTGAAATAGAAGGTATTCCGGAAGATGTTTTCCTCCATTTTTCCATTGTGGATGGATCAAGTATCAAAGATTTAGCGAAAAATGACGTGATAATTTGTTCAGTGCAAAAATCAGATAAAGGATATCAGATTATGAAGATAAAAAAGGTGATTTCGCACAGCAAATATCCTTTAAGCAAAGATACTAGCAAAGTTTCTGCTATAGTGAAATGGTTTAATCCATCGAAGGGGTTCGGGTTCGCACAGCTTCGCTCAGGCGAGGACGTATTTATCCACGCTGGCCTTCTGAAAAAATTGAATTTGAAAGAACTTGAACCAAATAAAAAAGTAAAACTGATGGTTCGACATACAAACATGGGTTACGAAGCGCTGGATATATTGGAATGAAATTTTCCCTTCAATAGGTAAATTCAGAATATCTCATGACGACACTATCAATAAGGTCAGGCGTTACGAAAATTTTAAATTATGTAAAAAAGAAAGTCGGGTGAGGTAAAACATGCTCAATCCGGCAAGTTGAGGTAATGACAGACCTCATCTGAAAATTTTTCAACAAACAAATAAAAAAAATTTGCATATTTTAACAATTGAGACTATCTTATTTTTGCAATTAATTGTATTTTGAGAAAAAAAGGGAGTACAAAATGAAATTAGGAATCGGAAGTTGGATAGGTAGTTGCTCGCTTTTAGCGTTGCTGTATATCAGTGATGCGGGGGCAGCTGATTATATGTCAAATACCGAGGGAGCAAATCATCTCGGAAGGTCGAGTCAAGTTAGTTCAAGCTATCGAAGTATAGATGCTTCTTCGCGTGAAGAAAATAATGCTAATGAGAGGCAACGGGCGATTACCAATGATGAGAGAGAGCAATTAAAGAAATTATTTGATGCGAAGGATTTTGATCTCGAAAAGATTAAGAATTTTTTAAAAGACAAAGGAATAGATTTCGGTTTAAATAAAACCAAAGGTTCGAAGGAGATTATTGACGCCGCGTGCTTAGGAAATCCAGATCTGGTAAGGTTATTGATGAATTATGGAGCGGACATTAATGCCGAGTGTCCTCTTTTTGATGGATCACCTTTGCATGTTGCGGTGGTGTTCTTTCAAAACAGAGTCGCGATGAGGTGTTTGGTGGAATGTGGTGCTGATGTCAAAAATTGTGATCGAAATAAAGATAGCATTATAAGAACAATGATACAGCGTTGGCAAAATGCATTTGGTAAAGAGGATATTGAATTCATGGTAAATCATGGAATGGATGTCAATCAAATGTACAACGTCCATGGAAACCTTGAAATACCGTTGATATGGGCCATAGAATTGGATAAGGGAGAAGATTTGATCAAGTGCTTGATTGATAATGGAGCGGATATCAATGAAGTAGATTCTGAGAGAAAGACTGCTCTCATGGTTGCTTCTTCGAATGGTTGTTTTAAGACGGTGAAGCTATTGTTGAATATGAAGAATGTTGAAAATACGATATTTTTATTAACCGCTTATAAGAATAAACATCCGTTAAGAACAGAACAGATAGTTTCGCGTACTAAGACTCTAGTGAATATAAACGCTCGAAATAAGAGAGGAAGGACTGCTCTGGATTTTGCTCAGAAAAAATTAGATTGGGCTCAGAAAGAACTAAAGAAAAAACTAGAGGGAAAACAGTCCTGGCGTCAAAAACAACTAAAGGAATTGCGAGATAAAGGAAAAGCTAAAGGCTATCAAAAAAACTTGGAAAGTGCGATAGATCAAGAAAATGAAGAAATCAATCAAACGCAAGAAACTAGTGAAGGAAGTGAAAAAACTTGCAATATCCTCCGTAGACATGGAGCAAAAACCAAGGGTGAAATAATTAAGGATGAAATAAATCTGGAGCTGAGAGATATCTATTTTAATGATGCAGTCAGGATTTTATCATAATGCGTTGCTAGATAGTGTCGTCACAATATATTCCCCCAAACAGCCAGACATCTGATTTGAACGGCATTGAGCCAAGAAGATAAATTTTTGCAATATCTGGTTGCGATTCCGCGCCAGCGTTTCAGATGTAGAAAAGCGTTTTCGACTAACCTTCTGATTTTGTAGGTATTTTTGTCGTAATTTCGCTGAACTTTTCGATTTTTGCGAGGAGGAATAACAACTTTCATGCCTAAA
>CACWKL010000019.1 GCA_902761495.1 uncultured Pseudomonadota bacterium | reverse complement strand
ATATGTCTTGCCTATGTGTATCTTTGTCTTCCCTTTTGCTCATACATCAACCACTTTTCCTATTTCAATATAACTCAGTTTTTGTGACGACACAATCTAGGAATTTTTCATATTTTTCTCTGATTTCATTTCCTGAGAAATCAAATTTTGATTGATTTTGAAAATACTATGGCCGGAGAATTTCTCGGGAATTTTTACCGCGGTAAGCCATTTTGGGACATTTCCCTCAAGAACTGACGCAGCGAAACTGTTCGGGGCCTGATGCTTCTCAAGCTTGTGTTCTATGAACAAATATTGTGCGTTTGTTTTTTTTAAAACTTTCCGAACGGCACTCAGGTCGTTATCCATTTCCATTACGACGTAGGAAGACGTGATTCCTTCGATTTGTCTGTGATAAGGCGCTCCGAGCACGCAATGTTTTGTGTAATAAAGCAATTTCGGACCGTGATTTGAATGAGCCATAATTACCACGGGCTTATCGCTTAGATTGTCCACGTATTCAAACAGTTTCGCATCTGAATACTGATAATTTTCAGAATCTTCGTCATCGATATCTGATTCTCCAAAAAGAGAGGTCGCAAATATGAAAAAACAGGCAATAATCATTGTAATTACCATTCGTACGGGTTTGCTGTATTTTTTTACATACTTACTGGACATACCGAGGTTCACGGTAATTGGCAGTCCGAACAAAAATGAATACGGAACCATTCGATAAGCAAAACATGCCAGTATCCAATAACCGACAGCGAGTACCAAAAACAGCGCCCAGATGATATTTTTGCCGGAAATAGTCTGATTTTTCAATTCTTGCATTTTTACAATAATAGCCGCAAAAGTAATCACCGTGCAAATCGAGAAAGTGTAAATCATGTTCCCAGCAAAAGGTGAACGCAATTCGGAGATTTTACAAAGCCAAATATCTTTTATAAATTGCGGTATATCTGCGGACATCCCCATCAGGAATCGAGGAAACATAGACAAAAATACACATGCAATGGTTAGCGCCCAAATGACTACCTCATACAAATGATTTCTTCTGTTTATCAACAGCAAATTAACAGCAAAAAATGTCGCTAAGCAAAGAAACAGCGTCGCGTGCACCATGGAAATTTTATCATATTCTGTCGGTTGGATGTTCATCAGAAGAATCATCATAAACATCAGACAGACGAAATGCCAACTTTTGAAAAAAGGATCATTTTCCAAAGATTTTTTTGACAAAGTTGTATAAGGCATCAACAGCAGAAGAAGGCATATCGAAAAAGCGTGAACAGATTTGGAACCGGCTTCCGGTATAAGCGCAATTGTTCCGACAAAGCAAGCTGTAAGAAGGCTTTTAAAATATAAATTCTTTGTCCTCGAAAAATCGTTCATATAAGCGAAGAATAATACAGCATCCGTCAACAGCAGAACTATCAGGGTTTCGGGAGAAGCCCAGACACAAGCTGTGGCCGCAACTGCCGTCTTTATATAAATACTTTTGCTTTCGGTTTTTTCCAAAATCATTTTTGCTGTATAATAAATATAAACAAGTATACAAAGCGTTAAAAATGAGTGATGATCAGGGCGTCCGAAAGAAAAAAACGGTAGCAAAAACGGAGAAGCACAGAACAGGGCCGTTGCCAAAAATACGCTACTTTTATCAATAAATTTATCCAATATTTTGAACAAAAATACCATGCTGACTAGCCCTAAAACAGGACTGATACAAAAGCAGGTATAATTAATTGCATTATCAATAGAATCCGTAAACAAATTGGTTAACCAACTTAGCCCTATTATGAAGAAATCGTACAAACGACTCCAATGCAGCTCGCATCCGTAAGGATAATTTGATCGGGCAATCACATGATTATTAAGGTCATAGTGTTGAAAAAATTCTCTCGTCCGAATTACTCGCATAAAATCGTCAGTATCAATGAAATTTACGCATTCTCCGAATATGATTACGTAGCAATAGCTCATCATCACTATATACATTATGCCCAAGATAATTAATTCGCTGGTTTTTTCCTTTAACCTAAACATACTTCTCTCAGAAACAATTTCCTGCATAGCATAGTATCGAAAAATGGTTAACAAAAAGTTAGCAAACTCGAAGACCGCGATAAAAATGCGCAGTATCTGATCGCTGCGGTAACTTTTACCTTTCCGTCTCTGATATATTCTTTTTGAACTGACTAAAACTTTTTATCTGATCGAAGTCTAAGTCCAGCATATTGCTCTCGGCAAACGTGAAACAATAGGTTTGATATCCATCTAACCTGCGTGCCGGACGCAAATACTTATCCCAGCTTGAAATCGGTGGTAAGGTTCCAGTACGGCTGTGCAGCACCAACATATACTCATGGGACTTCAATCCAACAAGAACTTCATCGGATATTTCTCCTGAATCGACACCGATCTCTATTATTCTGTCGATTTCGGACTCAGGCATCATACTCAGAAGGCTCGCTCTTCCATCTTCCCTCAAAAACAAATAACTTCCGAAAGTGTCGAGCATATAATATTCAATGTAACTCCGATTGAGGCAGGTTCCGTAGAAAAAATTTGCAAAAATCGGATCCCGAAGATTGTTCATTTCCTTTGCTGGAAGATATTTCATTAAATCTGAGGTATAAGCAGAAAAATATTGATGGATCGCCCAATTCACGCTCTGAATTACGTCACTGACTATATTAGAACTGCTTTTCCTTGCAAACCGGTTAATATATCCGTTGTTGAAAGCATCAATCGCTACATTTTCGTCGGCTACACCGGTAAGAAGTATTCGCTGTATATTCGAATCCGATATTTTGGAGCACAGTTCAACCCCGTCAATTCCCGGCATGGAGTAATCCACAATGACCGCGGAAATCTTGGCAAACCTGTTTTCATCGTATATCTGACTGTGAACTCTATTTACGTTCAAAAGAATAGACTGCCAATCCGAAGTCGCCTCGTCTCCGCTCATGGTCAAATCGGAAAAAGCGAGGGAGTTATTTACGGAATTTTCATTAATAAAATCCAACCCAGCAAATGGATCGGTAAACCCCTTTACCGTTATGTTTTTTGAACCCAATATATCTTTTAAACTGTCTAAGAAATTAACATTATCATCGATAGCGACCACAGTAGTCGGAAAATAACAACTCAGTATACCATTCATATCTAAACGTAAACCACAACACCACTCTGAGTCTACTTCAAATATTTTTCGGATTCAACTGGTTAAAAAGCCCCTTTCCTTCATTTTAAGCAGTTGGAAATTTTGCTGCAGACGTTAATTGCTCTGCTTTACGGAGCGATATCCCAGACAATCGAATTGTTTTTATGCATTTGCTGAGTGGGTTAGGTTATTTTTTATTTAAAAACTTCAACATGCGAGGATGGTACCATATTGCGAGATTTAAATAAGTAAAGAATCTGAAATAAATCTTCATTCATTTAATGTTCATTGATCAAATTCGTTATGTTACAATAATAAGAAATAAATTATTTATGTCAGGAGTTAGTATGCGCACAAACGAGCCCGTGATTTCTTTAGATAAGGTTATGGTTCATTACGGTAACGGAATTCCTGTCTTAAAAAACATATCTCTCGATTTGAACAAAAAATCCTTTTATTTTCTGACGGGAGCGAGCGGAGCCGGAAAGAGTACTCTCATACGGTTGCTTTACATGGGGTTGAAGCCGGCATCGGGAAATTTGAAAATTTTCGGAGAAAATGTGTCGGAGCTAACTCCCAATGAAATCTGCGATTTTCGCCAAAGGATCGGAGTGGTGTTTCAGGATTACAATCTGCTGAATCATCTGACGATTTTGGAAAATGTCGCGCTTCCGCTGAAGGTCAAGGGAGAAACTCAGCGGGCGAGAGAACATCAAGCAAAAGAAATTTTGGATTGGGTTGGACTCGGAAATTGTTTCAATTCTTACCCCGAGCAGCTTTCCGGCGGACAAAAACAGAGGGTGGCGATCGCGCGTGCGGTCATAACTCGTCCGGAAATCATTTTGGCCGACGAGCCGACCGGAAATGTCGATGAAGAAATCGCGAACAAATTGATGCGGTTATTTTACGGGATGCATAAGATGGGAACTTGCGTTATCGTTGCAACTCACTATCGGCAGTTCGTTGACAAATTCAGTTTTTCGGAGATCGCCATCGAAAACAACAAAATTCATTTGAAAAATAATCGTGACGGAGAGTAATATGGCGCTGGCTTTTCAATATGATTTCAATTTTAAAACAGATAAGACGAACAAATTCATTACGATTGTTTTTGGATTTTTAATTTATTGCATGTCCATTGCTTTCATGAGCGGAATTTTTACCTATAGTCTTACGGATAATTGGGATAAATCTCTGAACGGACAACTGACTGTCGAATTTCCTTCCCATTCTGAGGGGACAAATGCAACCCTGACCGAAAAGCAGCTTAACGAAGTTACCCGTCTGCTGCAAGAAACGAACGGTGTTCTAAAAGTTCGTAAATTAAAGGATGCGGATATTTTGAAAATTCTCGAACCGTGGCTTAACAGCACTGCAATTCCCGATGATTTCCCCTTCCCCGTTTTGTTCGATGTCGAGGTGGATAGAAGTGTCGACATGGACTTACTGGGACTGTCCTCCAAATTGATGAAAATTTCACAGGGGGTTCGGATTCATAATCATGCAAATTGGTACGTGTCCATTGCAAAAATTAGCAAGGGACTTTTTGGATTTTCCGTTTTGTTGGCGGCTCTAATTTTGCTGACAGTATGTTCAACGATAATTTTTATCATCAAAAAGACTCTGAGCAATCATCGAGATGTTGTAAAAATCCTACAACTGATCGGAGCTCGCAACAAATATATCGCGACGCAGTTTAAAAGATATTATTTTTCCATAAGCCTAAAAGGAGCATGGATTTCTTTGATCTTGAGTGTAATGACAATTCTCGAAATTACCTATTTACTCGAGGCAAATTTGATAAACTGGGACAACATAAAATATTTGGGGGTCAGTGTCTTTGTTTCCGTAATTGTAATCGCGGTTGTTATGATTACTTCGCAAAACACAGTTCTTTATTTCTTGAAAAATGAGGATTGGCTTGACTAAGCTGATATTGAAATTCGTCGTAATAATTTTTTTTGCTGTTTCGATATCGTTTTCTATTTTCATCTTCGATGCACGAAAAATCGAAGACCTTCCGTCCGATTTCGTTTGTGAAGACATAGTCGTACTTACTGGAGGGAAAAATCGAATCAAAGTGGCATTCGATTCGGTTAAAAGATTTCATGCGAAAAACGTTTTGATTTCCGGGGTATACAGAGGAACGAAATTGGAAGATATTCTCGGCGATACGAAAATTATCGGAGACGTGACTGTCGTTTTGGGATATAAAGCGCTGAATACAGAAGGAAATGCCAGAGAGATTTGCGAAGTGGCGGAAGAGTTAGGCATGAAAGAAATTGTCTTAATTACCTCCGATTATCATATGTTCAGGAGTTTACACGAAGTCAGAAAATATAACAAAAATCTGAAAATCTATCCCCTAAAAGTTCGTTCTGTTTTCAATTCCAGATTTATTAGGTTATGTTTTAAAGAGTTTTACCGTAGTTTAGGCATCTTGATTAGAGATGCTGTAAGAGGGATTTCAAATGATTAGATCAATTTTTCTTAACATTGTACTTTTTGTATCAATGTCTCTGTATGTATTATGCGGAGTTTTTTTTCTTCCGTTTTCCGAAGACGTCGTGTACAAATATTGGTTTATTTTTTCGCGAGTGTTTCGTTTTATCGTGAAATATGTCGGCGGAATCGATTTTAAAATAGAAAATGAGCAATACCTGAAAACGAAAGGACGTGTGATCTTCGCTGCTCGACACGAATCTATGTGGGAGACGATCGTTTTGATTAGTTTTTTCCCGAGGCCTGTATTTGTCATGAAAAAAGAGCTACGTAATATTCCTTTGTTCGGTCTATTGGCGGATAAAGTACATTCGATTTTCGTAGATCGCGAGCACGGACTGAAAGCTTTAATCGAAGTTTCGCGAAAAATTTCCTCGGCTTTGGATGACGGCAGACAGGTCATAATTTTTCCCGAAGGAACTCGTATGCCGAGTGGCGAATTTGTTCCGCTGAAAAGAGGAATTTCTTTGTTCTACAAAAAAAACGACTGCAAAGTTGTTCCGATTATACATAATTCGGGAAAATTTTGGGCGCGTCGCAGCTTCAGAAAAAATCAAGGAACAATTACTGTAAAAATTACGGAACCAATCGAGCCGGGCTTGCCTCAGGATGAATTTATGGATAGACTGAACAACACTTTTCAAGTCGAAATATCGGAATTGGAGAACAAATAATGTTTTTGGAAGAGACTCTCGACAAAATTTTAAAGAGATACGAATTTTTGAAAGAGCAGATGTTGGCAAACGCGAACGACTCGGAGAATTTCATAAAATTATCGAAGGAATTTTCCGATCTCGAGGATTTTGCGAATTTAATTAATCTTTATAACAAAACGAAATCTGAATTAAGCGAACTGCAATCTGTATTGGAAGACCCCGCGACTGATGAAGATTTCAAAGAGTTGGCGAAGGAAGAAATCGGAAAATTGCAGGGAAAAATTCCGCAGCTTCAGAAAGAATTGAAAATCATGCTGATTCCGAAAGACGAGGCGGATGAGAAAAACGCAATTATCGAAATTCGCGCAGGAGCAGGCGGGGATGAGGCCGGATTGTTCGTAGCGGATCTGCTTCGCATGTACCAAAAATACGCGGAGTTCAAAAAATGGAAATTTGAGCTGCTTTACGCTCACGAATCCGGAATCGGCAGTATCAAGGAGGCTTCGGCGAACATTTCGGGCAAGGGCGTCTTCGCTTACTTGAAATTTGAGTCGGGAGTACATCGGGTGCAGCGCGTTCCCGTTACGGAATCCGGTGGGCGTGTTCATACGTCGACAGCTACGGTCGCGGTCTTGCCGGAAGCTGAGGAAGTGGACCTGAAAATTGACGATACGGATTTGAAAATCGACGTTATGCGAGCTTCGGGCGCGGGCGGTCAGCACGTCAACAAAACGGAAAGCGCCGTGCGTATCACCCACATTCCGACAGGTATAGTTGTATATCAGCAGGACGAGCGTTCGCAGCACATGAACAGGCTGAAAGCGATGAAGATTTTGCGCGCGCGTCTTTACGAAATGGAGCGCCAGAAATTGCAGAACGAGAGGGCCGACAATCGCCGCTCGCAGGTCGGAACGGGCGATCGCTCCGAGAGAATCCGTACCTACAATTATCCGCAGGCGCGAGTTACGGATCACCGAATCAATCTGACGCTGTACAAGCTGTCGCAGATTATGGAGGGCGCTGCTTTGGAGGAAATTATCAAACCTTTGATTGAGTTCGATCAGGAGGAGCAGATTGCGAATTTCCAGAAAGATTAATCTCGGTGCGGTATTTTTACGGAAAAGTTTACGATGATGTTTAGGGAGAAAAATCGCAAACATTTTTTCATCAAAATCGTTCCAAAAGTTGATAATTTGTTAACTTTTGATTCCATGCCGCCCCGCAGCCCCCGCCCTGGGGAGGATAACACGAAAAGGTTAAAATTCCCTTAATTGCAATGAGGTATGGTTACGCAAGATGGCTAAAACTTCTTCGATTGCAATGGTGGAGAAAACCCGAGAGATGCAGCAAGTTAGAGGTTAATTGCGGTGATGGAAAAAGCGAAACAGATGAAACACAGTAAGACAGAAATATCTCGCGGCAATCGTGATTACGGCTGTCGTTGTCCATCGAAAATTCTCCGTTTGTTTATCGCGAAAGTGAAAAATATTTCCGCGGACGAGGTGATGTTCGGAATGGATGAGCTTCAATTTTCGCCCACTGAACTCGAGCAGCTGGAAGATTTCATCGCACGCTACGAATCCCACGAGCCCGTCTCAAAAATCTTGAACAGGCGAGAATTCTGGAACAGCGAATTTTTCGTAAACGCAGACGTTTTGGATCCACGTCCCGAAACCGAAATCATTATTGAGCGAACCCTGGAAATTTTCGCCAAAGATCAGGCTTTCGACTTCCTTGACATCGGCACCGGTAGCGGCTGCATTTTGTTGAGCATCGCAAAAGAATTTCCGAAATCTCGCGGAATCGGAATCGACATCAGCGAAAAAGCCGCGAAGGTCGCGCTTAAAAACAAATTCGATCTGTGCGTAGAAAATGCCGAAATAAAAAATGTCGGCTGGGACAATTTTGGCCCGCAAAAAAAATTCGATTTGATCGTTTCCAATCCTCCTTACATAAAAACCTCGGACATTTTCGGACTCGATGATAACGTGAAAAATTTCGACCCACACCTCGCGTTGGACGGCGGACGAGACGGGCTGGACGCTTACACGCAGCTTTCAGAATTGACGCCAAATTGGCTGAAACCGGACGGTAAAATTCTTTTGGAAATCGGTTTTGATCAGTACGACGACGTAAAAAATATTTTCGAATCAAAAGGTTTTTCTCTCGCGAATGTTCACTTGGATTTCCAAAAAATTCGCCGTGTACTGGAGTTTACTGCGTAGCTTCATGAGGCCATGAAAAAGTTCATCTCCAAATGAAAAAGGAATGTTCTCCTACATTAACAATTGCGAGATGGCTTAGGCTAAAAAGTCCGAAAATTATGCAGAAAATACTCCATGCGGTCAGCGAAACTTTTTTTCAAAACCAATCATAAAATTTCAAAAACAAGAATTCGATTACGGAAATAAAAACGAAAGCTATTAGGCATATCGAGATATCCAACTCCTCCCAGAAAAATAGAGGCAACGGGTAGGTGATGCCCGGAGTATTCAGCAAAATGCATTCGAAAAGCAAAGGAATTGAAATTAAAACATAATATCGAAAGGCTTGATGGCAGGAGTATCCGAGGTAACGCATTGTTCCGAAAAGCGCTTCAAATCTGCCGATTCCGGGAATAAATCCCAGTAATTGCGTCAACCCTATTTTATGATCATCTTTGGAATCAAACTAAGTTTTATGAGCGGATTTTCTTCTGTCGCATATAATCAAAATAATCGGCACGACGAAGACGCTGATAAGACTAGGAATCCAAAGCCAAAATCCGCGGTTCGGCAGAAGGTTTATCAAGGATTTGTGAGTCATTGAAAACAAAAGATAAATTGCGGCGAATGGCATAACTAATATGCAAAATCTTTTAATTTTCTTCAACATTTCGGGATTAGTACTTGTAGACCGAACAAATTTCAGAAGGGAAGAAGGCAATTCTCTCAATTCTTTTCGGCAAAAAATGATAATGGCAACCAATGAACCGAAATCGCATACAGAATACATTATTTGGTGAGAGTTGAAATAGTTTAAAATCTCCAAATTGAAAGAGGACAGGGTAGATTCCAACCGGACCGCGCCGATATATCTGAAAAAATATTCCAAAAGACACGTAATTCCCAAAATAATGTGAAACAAGCTTCTTTCCTTTTTTCTCCTTCAGATGCGGCGATACTATTTTTCTGATTTTAACTTGTCTTCCATTTTTTCGAATGCATCGTTGAAAGCATCATATGCTTTTCGCAAGTCTGCCATATAAGAATAGATGAGTTCGTCGGTCAATATGTTCAAAATGCTGTCCATTTGTTCTTTGACCTCCTCTTTCATCGCTTTCGCATCGACAAAATTATCCAATTCCTTCTTTAAACACTCTTCCAAGGCCGTGACATATTTTTTCCCATCTTTATACACGATGACTCGGTTTAGGTATTGATCTTCTTTCAATTGACTCAGTGAGCGAATATCCTCATCCAGTTCTTTATTCAGCTTAGCCGCAAAATCCACTAGATTTTTGCTTGCTTCCAAAAATTCAGGAGTTATTGTGCCACTACGGTTTTCTCGCAAAGTATCTTCCGCATGAGTCAGAAGATCTCCCACTTTTTTTACTGCGGAGGAGGACTTCAATCTATCTATTCCCGTCTCAACCTTGGAAGATACATTCTGGTATACCTCGCCGAACCAATCTTTGATATTCTCAACACTGAAATTTACGTTGAAAGCCGCATTTGAACTGGAAAAAACTAAAAATAAAACAAAAACTAACTTTTTCATTTCCCGATATCCTACTTCTGGAATCATTATGAAACAAAAAAACTAATATTTCGTTAAATTTATTCGTAATCCTTCGGTTTTATCAAAGATTTCAATTCTTCACCGGAAAATGAGAAAACTTCCCGGATCTTTTCTTGCGGTACGTCAGCGTAATAAAAATCCTGAGCTATGAGATACACTAGGTGAGAATACGATTTTTCGAAAAATTTGTCGATCTCTACGATTAATTTCAGATAGTTTTGAACCCTTCTCGACGAATACCATTTTTCGTTGTTTTTCGTACTTTCTTTTCCGAAATATTTACTCTGCACAAACGAATACTTGGCGTGATCTTTCCACACAACACCGCACCCCAAATCAGAAAGAACGTTGTCGAGTTCATCGTTGTCGATCTTTTTCTTTAGAATAAATTTCGGCAGTTGTATATATTCAGAACTCGTAAACAACAGGGCCTCATCGGCAATGACTCCCGCATCTACCGCTCGGCGTGCGTACTCACTTCTGATGACGAAATCGAAAATTAGCTGATATTTTCTGTTAATTTCCATGGCATCTTCAATGAGAATCATCAACTCTTCGTCGGAAAATTCGGCTTTAGGCAAGACCCTTCGCAATTTGCCAAAAATCTCTTTCTGATTTATTCTTTGTTCCAAAGGACAGCCGAAAATCTGCTGCCGAATTAGCTGCAACGCTTTATTCAAATTGGCATTTTTTTCCTGATTTTCAGATTTGTGTTCAGATTTTGTTTCCGAATTGGCCTTTTGCGTTGCAAAAATTTCCACTTCATCGGCCAAATTGCTTCTTACCTTTGCCGTAACACTTACAAACGAAGTCAGAGTAACTATTATAGAAAAAGTTAAAAACGCCCGTTTCACAAAAAACTCCTGCGCCATTCTATTATGATTTACATGTTTTAGCAATTTGAATTAAAATACAAGGATGATAAAGTTGATAGCAATTGTCGAAAAAAATTTCGGAATATCAAAAGACAGGAAAATTCCATGGGAATTTAAGGAAGATCGCGCGCTTTTCCAGAAATTAACCAAAAATTCTGTGGTAATAATGGGACGAAACACTTTTTTTTCGCACAAAAACTTCCCGCTAAAAGATCGAATCAATTGCGTGATTACGAAAACGAGTATTCCGAACGTAACTTGTTTCTCAACTTTGGAAGAAGCTATTGAAAACTATCCTGACGCTTGGATTATCGGAGGAGCACAACTTTACAATTACTCCTTGCAAAAAAATCTGATCGACGAAGCAATAACTACACACGTCAATCAAGAATATGAAGCTGACACATTTCTGAATGCAAAATATTTGAAAAATTTTGATCGAGAATTATTGAAAAAAGAGGAAAGTTACAGCATTTGGAAATTAAAAAAACATTATCCCTGACATATACACAACAATCATAGCCACATCGTTATCTTCTCATTGCTCCATGTTCTACTAAATATTGCGTAATTTCTTTATTATTTGCGGACAAAGACAGAGGCGTTTCTCCCTTTTTACTCCTTACATTAATTTTTGCCCCATGTTCAACTAAATATTTCACTAAGTCTTGATGCTTAGCAATTACTGCGCACATCAGAGGAGTATAACCGCTTTCTGTTTCCGTATTAACATTAGCTCCGTGCTTTACTAAATATTCTACTACTTTTTGGCATCTTCTCCTTGTGGCCAAAATCAAAGGCGAATTGCCTACTCTGTTTTTCGTGTTAACGTCAGCTCCGCGTTTAACTAAATATTTCACCATATTCAGACTTCCTAAGGATGATGCCATTAACAGAGGAACAATATCTTTCTCGCTATCTGCATTAATATTTGCTCCACATTCAACTAAGCATTTTACCATAGCCTTATTTTTTCGAAGAATCGCCTCTACGAGAGGAGTAACTCCCAATTTATCCTTCACTTCGAGGTTTGCTTTATGTTTTACCAGACACCTCACGATAGATTCATTGTTTTCGTTTACAGCTATTATTAAAGGAGTTTCACCGAAATCATCTCTTTCCTCAAGTTTCGCTCCGTGTTTTATTAAGCAGTCGACTATATTAGCTGTCCCGTCCATTACAACTAACAATAAAGGGGTATAAACCATATTTGTTTCTTGCATTAACATCTGCACCATGCTCTACCAAACATTCAACAATAGGTTCTCTTTTTTTCCATATGGCCATTTGCAATGGTGTAACATTTTCGTAGAGCGCGTTAAGTTTTACACCTTTTTCTATTAACTATTTGACCAAATCTAATTTATTCCAACTGATAGCAAATATCATAAGGCTGGAACCACCTTCGCCTTTTAGATCAATTTGGGATAAACTCCTTCTTATAATGACCTTACCGTTCTCTGACATTATTACGGAGTTACTACTCTTATCGAACACCACTGTATGTGAAGAAGCTAGCTTAGGCAATGATGCACTCACATCAGGACATACCATCATGCTAACACATAAAATTTTTAAAAACCTAGACTTCTGCATTTTACCTGTTACCCTATCTAAGATAGTTGGAAATTTAAAAAGCCTCCGAAGAGGCTTTGAGATATATAAAAGAAAGGAAACTTTTTTAAGCTGCTTTCGAATTTTTATCAGGCTCTTTATGAGACGTAATCTTCAAGAACTCTTTGTTCAATCCGTAAACAGCGAAGAACCAAACAAACATGAATACCGCAAAGATTACAGCAACAATTGGAGCTATTTCAGCTAACTTAGTTGATCCCATTGGCGGAATGATGTTCTTGGCAACTACTGCCAACAAGAAGAAGTTAATAGCTGCACCACCAGACTTCCCGGCTCTTCCTCCAATAACGTCGACGGCCGCTTTTCCTTTGGATTTCAACTCGTCATCCAACGGAATGTAACTCATTTCTTTCGTGGAATCGAACAACGAGTATTTCACACCTTTCGCCAAGAAGTTCTGAGCCAACCCGGCGTAAACAATAACTTCTAACACTGTCAAAGAGCTACAAGACGCGACGATAGGGCCCATTTCTCCCTTAAATATGATGCATCCGAAGAAAACCAATCCAGTAGAAAATACCATCAACGGGGTTATCATAGCGGACGTAAACCACGAGCAACGACGCAAAATGTTAGCTCCAACCAACATGAAAAAGATCGTTGACACACCAGTCCAGATCTGCAATCCACCCATGAACGCCTTATAGTCAGCTTTGTTCGGGTAGAGCATACCGACCTGGTCTTTCCACATAACCTCGACCAAGTTGATGCTGATTCCGTAGCAAATAACCAACAAAGCGATGTAACCCAGGTACTTGGAAGTCGCAATGTATTTCAAACTTTCACCAAGACTGAGCTTAACTTTTTTCTTCGGTTTCTTAATCTCATCAGGATTATAGAAACGAGGATCCGTTAATACGTAATTGTTCAACCAGTAGTAGACAGCAATAATGAAAACACAAATGGCGACAGCAATTCCGGTGACTGAACTAATGTCCGTTGATGTCTTTAAAACAAGACCGGAAACAATCAAAGCACCATTGGCAACGAATCCAAACATTGCATAAAATCTTTTAGACTGCTTTATCGATGTAACGTCGTTAGCAAAACGCCAGAACATCAAGCTGATCATCGCACTTCCCCAGAGCTCTGCCATTATGTAGAAAGACGAATAAACCCATCCCTGAATCGGAGTTAGAAAAGTTTTGCCAATACCCTCAGAAACCCCCGACAAAAGGTCTGGCGTCAACGCGTCTTTACAAGGGTACAAGACCACAGCAAACAAAGCGAAATAAGCCAGAAAAAACGACACAACGATGTAGAACACGCCGTTTTTCGAAAACACATTTGACAGTTTTGAGTAAGCTATCATGAATAAAACAGCGGCAGGTAAAACAAACCATAATTTCAAAGTAGGAATGGTCTCCGCTCCCATATCAGTAACAACTAATGAGTCTTTCAATCCCCTCATGACACTGTAATTGAACAAAATTCCCATCATCATAAAAGCCATTGGCAGGAATTTCTTCAATTCATAAGAATGAATAGGCCAGAAAATCGATCTCAAGCCCGTGAACTCCTGAGGCTCTGCTTTTTTGCCGTCAGACATTTATATTCTCCGTAAATTAATAAAAACAGAGCAATTATAATGATAAACTTTGCTAATTGCAATGATTTTTTATAAAAGTAAAAAAAAATTTTAAACCCAGGCCTCTTTTTTCCAAAGTTTCCAATTTTTCTGTCCCGTAACTAACAACAAGAACATCAGCGACGATAAATATACGGCGCACCCAAAGCTAAACACCGCGATAAAGATGGGCCATTTTTGCATAGAGGCTCCCAAATCCGGTGTCCAAAGCAACGCGGAAAACCCTCGCAGCGCGAAAAATGTAATTGTTGCCGCTAAAATTTGGACTCCGATCTTGAAAAAGAATGACTCGGCCCAATTGACTCGCAACTTTTTTCCTGAAAAACAAACCAACAAAAACGCGTTGACCATTGCTGATACCGATGTGCATAAGGACAACCCGAAGTATTTGAAAAACGGAACTAAAATTATCAAGCAAATCAAATTTATGATTACGGAAATTGCGGCAAAAATCACAGGAGTTTTTGTATCTCTGGCTGCGAAATACACCGCAGCATAAACCTTCGCAAGCACATAAAAGGGAAGACCGAGAGCAAATCCTATCAGTGCACTCGCTGTGATCTGAACTTCTTCCGGTCCGAATAATCCACGCTGAAAAGCCACTGCCACCAGCAGATCATTGCAGGAGATTAACATAGTGGTCGCAAAAAAAGTCAAAAAGTAAGCAAATAACAGACCTTTTTGCATCTCTTCGCTCGCTCTCTTGTAGTCTTTCATCGACAGGCAATTCGACATAAGAGGAAGCAGTGCCGTACTCAGCGCAATTCCCAGGGTCGCCAGCGGAAACTGATTTAATCTGTCTGCAAGGTTGATACAGGTAATGGATCCCGTCGGAAGATATGAACAAATCGAAGTGTCCACCAGCATATTCAGTTGCCATACCCCCGCTCCGATAATTCCCGGAATCATATTTTTCATAATGTCTTTAACGTGGGGTGTCCAACAATGAAAATTGAATTTTAATCTAAATTTGTAGCACGTTATTGTATAAACCAGCAGCGAAGTATGCAATATTCCCGCCAACAAAAAGAAAACAGCCATTATGTGAACGGAAATGTTTTTGTCGAGTCCGAGAAAGTAGCAGACAATCAAACTTATTCCGACAATCACGCTCGGCAAACAATGTAAAGCCGCAGGCAAGGCAAATTTGTTCATTGTGTTCAGCACTCCCGAACACATCGAACTCAAAGAAATAAAAATCAAATACGGAAAGCAAATTCGTCCGAGTCTTACCGTCAGACCGAACTTTTCGCTGAGAACATCAAATCCCTTGGCGGCAACCTGCACTACTGACGGAAAAAATATCAAAACCATCGTGACAAATATTGCCAGGATTATCAACAGGCAACTGAAAACATCAGACAGGACTTTGTTCGCACTATCCTTTCCGTCTTTATGCAAAACGTTAGAAAATCTCGGCAGAAACGATGCGTTAAAGGCCCCCTCCGCAAAAATTCTGCGAAAAATATTGGCCAGTTTCGCTGCGACCATAAAACAGTCTGTATACATGCCCGCGCCCATAACTGCCGCAACAATGCACTCACGAGCGTACCCCATAAACCTACTGAAAAGGGTGAAAGCCCCGACCGTAAATGCTGATTTTACTACACTCATTTTTTTGCCTAATAATTTATTTTCTGTATAAATTTATCAAGTTGGCTGAAATTTTCAAAGCTTAACTCGATAATTCCGCGGCTATTTCCTTTTAATTTTATATTCGTTTTCAAACCCGAGAGTTGCTCGATTTGATGAGATATATTCAGAACTTCCGGATCGACATATGAGGACAATTCATAAAGAGAAGCATCTCGTTTTTTTTCAGAACACTGTGAGTCCGACTGCTGATTTTTCCGACGCTTTACCAGTTTTTCCGTGTCACGTACGTTCAAAGAATTATCCAGTACTTTTTGAGCCATTGCCGAGGCATCATCGGAAGTCACCAATGCTCGCGCGTGTCCGAATGACAACTTTCCTTCCTTAATCATTTGCTTCACGTCATCAGGAAGATTCAACAGCCTCATTACATTAGAAATATGGCTGCGGCTTTTTCCGATAATTTCCGACAGCTGTTCCTGAGTATGACTGAATTCATCCAGCAATCGCTTGTATCCCTCCGCCTCTTCGATCGGATTTAAATTTTCTCGCTGTACATTTTCAAGAATCGCGATTTCCAGCTGCTCTTCTTTCGAAAAATCTGTGATAATCGCCGGAATTTCAGTCAGTCCTGCAATTTGAGATGCGCGCATACGCCTTTCGCCCGCCACCAACTGATAGGCTCCGTTCGCCAGCTTCTGAACCAAAATCGGCTGAAAAACTCCCTTTCTCTTTATGGAAGCCGCCAACGACTGCAGTTGTTCGTTATCAAAAAACTGCCGTGGCTGATAAGGATTCGCCTCTATTTTATCCAAGCTGATCTTCACGACGCCACTGTCGCTTGACGAAGAGGAATCCATGTCCAATTCAGTTTGCAAAAAGGCCGACAGACCACGCCCGAGACTCTTATTCGCCATTTGATTCCCTTCTCAAAAATTCGCGGGCTAATTCTATGTATGATATCGCCCCACTTGATCTTATATCATGGAGTATTACAGGACGTCCATAAGACGCAGCCTCGCTTATACGAACATTTCTTGGAATCACTGTATCAAAAACCAAATTTCCGAAATGATTTCTCACGTCGTCTTCGATCGTGCGGCTTAAATTGTTGCGGCGATCGTACATTGTGAGCAAAATTCCCCCGACCATCAGATCCTTATTGATGGTGCTGCGCACACTCTGAATCGTATTGAACAGCTGAGTCAGCCCTTCCAGTGCATAAAACTCACACTGCAGCGGAATGATAATTTTGTTCGAAGCATTCAGGGAATTTATATTTATCAGACCGAATCCCGGCGGGCAATCAATAAATACGTAGTCGAAATCTAGACCGGACAGTGCCGCTTTGAGCCTGCCTTCGCGATCGTTTTGCTGAAACAATTCAACCTCGGCCGCCGCCAAATCTATCGTAGAGGAAATTACACACAGTCCCTTTACGTAAGCCTCCTGAATGACATCTTTCGGCTGAACCAATCCGAGTAGAACTCCATAACTGCTTTCAACTCCACGCACTTTTGGCATTCCCAATCCGGTGGAAGCATTTCCTTGCGGATCAAGATCCACAACGAGAACTTTTTTCTCTGCAGCCGCTAAAGCCGTCGCCAGATTTATCGTCGTTGTAGTTTTACCTACTCCGCCTTTTTGATTGATAACCGCAATAGTCTTCATCTCTTCTTTCTCAGAACGCATCGGGATTATACTTCGTCGCATGGCAGATCACAAACAAAAAATTCCGTGCGACACTGAGCTCAGATTTTAATTTTTCAAAATCACTGTCCACGTTCACCAAAAAGTGAGACAAAAGAGACGAAGTGAACTAGAGAGAGAAAACAAGAGAAATAGCAGAACAGAGCAAGAGAAAAAGAGTAGTC
>CACWKL010000018.1 GCA_902761495.1 uncultured Pseudomonadota bacterium | reverse complement strand
GAAACGCTGGCGCGGAATCGCTACCAGATACTGCAAAAATCTGTCTTCATTCCTTGCTTCTGTTCAGATCAGATGCTTGGCTGTTTGGGGAAATATCTTATGACGACAGGATCTAGAAATGTTCTTCAGTTTTGTCTATAGCATGGCTTTTTTTTCGTTCTTGATCATAATGGGTGCTTTTTTATTATTTTCCAAGCCAATGAACATTCCTCAGGGATTTTTGGTAGTCCCTATCCTTTTATTTCTCGGAGAAAGGATAGGGTTGGGCTACTATGGAAACGCCTTGTATTGTTGGACCGTAAAAAAACGAATAAACAAGGGATATCATTTGTTAGAAAAATATCGTCCGACATCGATTGTGGCTATTATTTTTCCATTTTTCATTTGGATTGCGGATATCATTTCTCATGAGCTGCAGTTTGTTAAATTCATCGGAAATGAAGCCAACGCAGAAACCATACATGCTTATTTGAATCCGAATAAAAGGAACCATTGGGCAGTGAAAACAGCAAATGTTTCGATCGTTGTGCTTTGGATTTTCGCTGTTGCAATTCTCGTGGGTGTGAGTAAATATTCAAATAGAATGGACGAACAATACAAAACATCATCGTTTGCGGATAAAATAGAAGATCTCAGGTATTCTCCAAAAAAAATGAGATAAAACAAATTCAAACCACTAACATCGAAGTTGGGAAAGCAGTAAAAATATTTGTGTACCTTCCAACGAATGGGCGTTCGTAATAAGTTGACGAATTTATGAAAAGCTAAAACAGTTAGCTCAAAAAATAGTTCTTGCAAACCTCTATGAGAAAGTTATGATCTCTTCAGGAGAGGGAAATGAAAAAATTAGCAGTTTTGTTGAGCTTAGTGTGTGTATTTCCATGCTCATTTGGAATTTACTCTATATGGTCTAGGGACAAATTAGAAAGGAATGTAGAATACAGACCGATCACCCAAACAACTGAAGCGTCCTCGTCAAGTTCATCTGTATCGAGACCAGTACGCCCAAATAAAACACGAAGAAACTCAACAAATCATCGCTCGGAAAAAAATTCAGCCAAACGAGAGAGCATAGATCCAGAAATAAGGAAAAAAATTCAAAATTTTGCACGGAATTTAAAAAGTAATGTTTACGATGCACAACAAGTTGAAACCGCCTTGATAGATTGCGTTTTGTTATCGATCAATTCATTACCTATTTCCCCAAAAAATTCAATTTCTCCTTGGACTTTAGCTCATTGGTATTCCAAACTGGGATTAAACAAAATATTTAAAAACAAAAAAAATCATGAATTTAAACAAAAACTTATAAATATGATTGATCAAAATGTTGAATGGAAAACTTTTCACAAAGCTCTCGGAAAAAAACGAAATGAAACGATCAACATTTTGGGAAAATTGCAGGAAAAAGGCTACGTCGGCACGTCGTTAGATGAAGAAACAAAGACAAGATTAATACGAGATTACAGAGAAAAACTGATCACGAACAAGGGTCTTGCTCGCAAATATAATATCAAAGAAAGCGAAATATTTTTCGTCATTCACGAAGCGCGAAAAAACAAAAAAGATCTGTCCGTTATAAATCTGAAATGGAAGAAAGAATATAAAAACCGAAAATCAATACCGGAAAAACAAAAAAAAATAATAGTAAAAGATTATAATAAAGGATTACTGTCGGTATTGGGAATTTGTGTTAAGCACGGAATTTCTCAAAGCGTAGCCCAAGCATTGCTTTACGGAGATAACGATGAAAATATCAAGCGCAGACACGGGAGACAGCACAAAAAGGATAAAGAACTCGTGTCTGATGTTCTAACCAAATCATCTCAAGAAATTGAGCAAAAATACGGATATACATCGGTGTATGTCGACGAAATGAAAAGATTTGTAAATCAATGGCAGTTGCTCACGAAAGGACAAAAAATAATGTTTTCCAAAATAATGCGTAAAAAAGTTATACCTTCTAAATATATCTTATCCTCAGTTGAAAGATCTTCGGATCGCAATGCCAACCAGAAATTTGATAAAATTCTGTTCGCTTCGGTTTCGACTCTCGAAGATGTTATGGAGAAATATGGCATGTCGAGAAAAACTGCCAATAGATTGGTTCGCGAAATGGAATTCTGGAAGATATTATCGAAAAAAGAAAGTGCTTTTAAACAGTAATTTCGTCAACATATGTTCTTTAGTTGAATTTTTCTCAACAATATCAAATTCGGAATTACCAACATCGGAACGAGACAAAAGAATAATTTCCAGCCCAAAAAATTTGCAAATATTCCCGAAACGGACATGAAAATCAGACTGGAAAATTCGTACAGTGCCCAAAGCACTGCGTAGGTTGTAAGATCCGCGGCGATTGTGTAAAAAAACGCGATAAAACAAGCAGTTACTGCACCGCCGGAGAGTGCTTCGAAAGTGATAATCATAGTGAGAAGCGTGTTCTCTTTTCCGAATTCAGTAAGTAAAAGATAAGCCAAAAACGATATCGCGTGCAACGTCAAAATTAATCGCATCGATCTTATCAATCCTAGTTTTTTAATCGTGTACCCGCCGAGAAAACTTCCGATAATCACGGTGATAGATCCGTAAAATTGAATTATGTTTGCGATTTCGATTTTCGAAAATCCGACCTCGATGCAGAATATTCTGGACATCTTTTGCATCATGAAATCCGCGGCTTTATATAATCCTACTATCGCTAAAAATTTCGCGCTGTGTTCCGATTTTAAAAATCGCTTAATCGGAAGAAAAAATGATTTCAAATAAGATTGTTTCAGCGAAAAATCTTCACGATTTTCAAATTTTTTATGCGGCTCTTCGATAACAAAATTAATTACCATAACCGAAAAAATCATCAGCGCCGCAGATAAATAAGCAGTTCGCCAATCGAAGAAGTGAGCGACGTAAAGAGTTGAAACTTTTATAAAAATCGAACCGAGACGATTTCCGATATTCACGCAGCTCGCGATAAATCCGACTGAATCTTCTTTTTTCCCGATCAATTGATACGGATACAACACGATATTTTTGCAACCGTCGGCAATTGCGACGAGAGACGCTCCGAAAATCAGCCAAAAAACATTTGTAGTCGGATTTGAATTCGCCATAATCACGATTCCGAGAATCAGAAAAATGTAGGAACAGGTCATCCAGCCTTTGTAGCGACTCATTTTTTTCGATAGCAGCGGAATGTCGAAATTTTCAATGATCGGCCCCCATAAAAACTTCAGCATGAAAGGCCAATGAATGAAGGAAAACAATCCGATCAGCGTGTTGGAAATTCCGAGATCTTTGAGCCAGTAATCAAGGATAGTGATAGTAAGAGGAAACGAAATTCCGGAACAAATACCTATAAAAATCTTACTCAGGTATCGCGACAACAATCTTACTCTCCGGAATAATCTCTAAGCGACGATAGAATGATCAAACATGGAATAAAAGTCAATGGGATAAATAAAAAGAAGTTTGTCCATCCCAGAGCATCCGCGATAATTCCCGAAACTGTGCGATAAAAAGTTCCGCCCAAATCATAAAATGCCCAGAGCAATGCGTATTGGGTCGCGGCATAATTTTTGTTGCTCATGCTGTAGAGAAATGCTATGAATGCGGTCGCAACAGCTCCACTAGTGATATTCTCGACAAAAACTGAGAAGTAAAACATTGTTAGGCTTTTTCCAGCAAACGCTAATGCGACATAGCATAAACATGATATCGCGTGGATTATTCCAAATCGGATCATCGATTTGATTATGCCTAATTTTTTTATGAAAAAACCACCGATTATTCCCCCAAGTAGGGTCGCGATACTTCCGAAAACCTGCACGACGTTTGCGATATCCAAAATCGAAAATCCCAAATCCATATAGAACAAACGAGCCATTTTTTGCGCAAGAATATCCCCAGCACGATAAAGCACGACCACAGCGATGAGGCTTTTCCAGTCGGATTGCTTCATAAAATTTTGGAAAGGATCGAATAAACATTGTTTCATCGTAGAAGAAATAATTTGCAACGGTCCTTGCTTTCCGTCAATGTTGGATACCATTTGGTTCGGCTTTGGTTCGTCTATTTTTAAAATGAAAAATGTACAAACGAAAATTGAAAAAGCCATGACAAAATAGGCTGCATTCCATCCAAAATAATGGGCAAGATACAGAGTAATGCTTTTGGAGAACAACAATCCCGTGCGATATCCGAGGACATAAACTCCTGCTGTCGGTCCGTACATTTTCGAATCAGTTTTTGAGAGCTGAAACGTAAAAAGCGACATATCTTGGCAGCCATCAGCAAAAGCAACAAGAGATGTAAAAAACAGCAAACGAAACAGGCTCGAATTCGGAGATGAAGTTGCCATCCCGATAACGCCGATGAAGAGCAATAGCTGACTCGCAATCGCCCATCCTTTTCGCTGTCCGAACATTTTAGATAGAAACGGAAAATTGAATTTCTCAATGAAAGGAGCCCATAAAAATTTGAAGGCAAATGGAAATTGAAGGAGGGTAATGATTCCGATCAGCGAATTGGAAAGGCCGTAATCTTTAAGCCATAGATCCAATATCGCCAATCGCAGTAAGAAAGGAACTCCACAGGTAAAACCGATGAAAAATTTCGGGCTCAACCCTTTTTTAAAATAAACATTAATAAAGTCGTCAAAAAGCGACGCTAATTTCATTTTTCCTGTCTACTCATCTTTTTTCGCGTAATTGCATCGAGATACTTCTTCCTCAATCGAACGCAAGTCGGTGTCACCTCGACCAGCTCATCGTCCTGAATGTAGGACAGAGCTTGCTCCAACGTGATAATTCTCGGAGGTGATAATTTGATGTTGTCGTCTTTTCCGGAAGCTCTCATATTCGTGAGCTGCTTCGTTTTCGTCGGATTCACATCCAAATCGTTTCCTTTGTTATTTTCTCCGATAATCATTCCCTCATAAACAGGATCGCCCGGATTTACAAACAAAGTACCTCTCTCTTCTAAGAAGAACAGCGCGTAAGGAACTGCCGATCCGTTTGAATTAGAAATCAAAACACCTTTGTTGCGGTCTTCAATTGGACCTTTGTAAGGTTCGTATCCGTAAAAAGATCTGTTCATAATTCCCGAACCTCGGGTGTCGGTCAAGAATTCGCTATAGTAACCGATCAGTCCGCGAGTTGGAATTATAAACTTCAAACGAGTCTTTCCCGAACCCGAAGGTCTCATGTCAACCATACTTCCCTTGCGTAAAGTAAGCTTTTCAACAACCGGACCTGTGAATTCATCATCTACATCGACATACAATTCTTCCATCGGTTCAAGTCTTTCTCCGGTCTTTTCATCTGTCTTGTACAAAACATGCGGACGACTAATCGATAACTCAAAACCTTCTCTTCTCATCGTTTCAATCAGAATTCCCAATTGCAACTCGCCCCGTCCTGATACTTCGAAGCAATCCTGAGCATCTGACTTTTTCACGGCAATAGAGATGTTCCCTTCGGCTTCTTTGAGCAATCTGTCCCAAATGATTCTGGAGGTCAGTTTCTTACCTTCTTGCCCACCAAGAGGTGAATCATTGATGGAGAAAACCATAGATAGGGTAGGAGGATCGATAGGAATCGCTTTGATCGGCTCGGTCACACTCACGGAACAAATCGTGTCTGCGACAGTTGCCGTTGATAATCCCGCGATCGCAACAATGTCTCCGCACTGAGCATGCTCAATAGGAATTCTCTTCAATCCTTCAAATGATAACAACTTTGTGAGCTTTGCATTCTCCACGACTTTATCTCCGCGCAATGCATGCACTGACTCATTCACATTTGCTGTTCCCGACAGAATCTTTCCGGTAAGAACTCGGCCCAAATATTGATCGTAGTCCAACATAGTAACCAGCATCTTGAAAGGAGCATTTTCGTCAACAGTCGGAGCCGGAATATGCGAAACTATCTTGTCCAACAATGGAGAGAGATCTTTTCTCTCATCTTCCAAGCTTAATGCCGCCCAACCGTTTCTTCCTGACGCGTAAATAATCGGGAAATCCAGCTGCTCTTCATTCGCACCCAACGCAACGAACAAATCAAAGACTTCGTCAATAACTTCGTTCACTCGCGCGTCTTGCTTATCGATTTTGTTTACGACAACAATCGGCTTCAATCCCAAAGACAGCGCTTTGGTCAGAACGAATTTTGTTTGCGGCATCGGACCTTCAGCCGCATCGACCAACAGCAATACTCCATCAACCATGCTGAGAATTCGCTCGACCTCTCCTCCGAAATCTGCGTGTCCCGGAGTGTCGATAATGTTAAATTTTATATCTTTCCACAAAAAACTCGTACATTTCGCCAGAATCGTAATTCCTCGCTCTCTCTCGAGGTCGTTGTAATCCATGGCGCAAGTATCAACCTGCTGATTGTCGCGAAAAATTCCGCTTTGCTTAAACATTGCGTCCACCAGCGTAGTCTTACCATGGTCAACGTGGGCGATGATCGCCAAATTTCTTAATTCTTTGCTCAATGTATACTCCTAATGATGAAAAGCGACGAAGTATAACACAAAAAAGGAAAAGACGCGAAATAATTGTGCGAAAACTCTATCAAGATTCTATTTTAACTCTACAATGTTACCCTGTTCATCCTGGTATTTGAAATATTCGAGAAAGCCGACCATATATGGATATTTTTTTTCAGATATTATTTCTTCGACTGTAATTTTCTGAAAAATGATCGAATGGATGATCGGAAAGATTTTCTGATAACTACTGTTTTTTCCTGTAGCTCGGGCTTTTCTTCCAATATTCTGATTATGGTGTTCCATCTGGTCGCTTCTAGGCCATTTTCGATTGATTTCCACCCATAGTACTGCGCCATTGATATCGGCGTGTCGCCGTTTTGATTTTCCAAATAAACATCAGCCCCTGCACTTTTCAGTATTTTCACAATTTCTCGATGATCATTCCCTATAGCTAAACTCAACGGAGAGCAACCCAGATAAGAAAGAGCATTGACATTCGCCTTGTTCCTTATTAAGGTCCGAACCAAACTTTCATTGCCACTCTTGGACGCAAACATCAAAGATGAAAATCCGGTGAGAATATCTGTGGCATTGGGATCAGCACCTGATGTCAGCAAATATTCCGCAACTGAGTTATAATTCCGTTCCGCAGCTAGAAGCAACGGCGTTTTTCCGAAACCTCTCCTCGCTTCAAGGTTGAATCTGCTGTCCGCGCAATCTTCAACAATTTCTTCCAAATTATTTTCCACCGCATAAAACAACAAGGCCGATTTTTTCTCTTCGCTCCAACCTCTAAAACGATTGTGGCAGGCCTCTTTTGCAAGGACTTTTACCAGATCATTGTAATGATTCTCCATCGCAGAACTTAAATCTCGAAACAAATCACTTCTGCGAATTTCGGATTTTTCCGAGGAATTACTCAATTTTATACAACGAGTACTATTGCTTCCTCCTCGCTTCATCGCGCCACTCTCTCCGTAAAACAACGCGAAAATTGAACACAAATTTATGAGATATTTCATGTTTCCCCCTCGGAATACATTGTTAACATAATAAGTCGTCGAAAAAAATATATATAGTTAACTTATCGACTATTCACAAGATTATCTTTTGCGATACAAACGCAGAAAGTCATTGAAATTTTATCAAAACCGTTCATTTATTAAGCAAAGCTTCCGTAGAAGTTTTTGATAAATCCTGTCACCATGATATATTTCCCTGGACAGCCAGACATCTGATCTGAACAGCAGCAAGGAATGAAGACAGATTTTTGCAGTATCTGGTGGCGATTCCGCGCCAGTGTTTTATGTACAGAAAAGCGTTTTGGCTAACCCTTTGATTTCGCAAGCTTTTTGTCATATTTTTGCTAAACTTTTCGATTTTTGCGAGGAGGAATAACAACTTTCAAGCCTAAATTTTCGGCGTTTTTGCAGTGGGGAGCTTCCGCGAGCGGTGTTTTGAAACTATACGTCCGACGGTATACATTCTGAACTCGAAACAACTTTTGGCAATAAATTCTCCTGCTTTTGCACAATCAGCTGTGACACCGTTTGTAATAACGCATCGAACCGACACACTACGCGCATTCACAGGGCTAGGTGTATCTTGGTATTGAGCCCCATTTGTGCGGGCGACTCCCTGGTTTTCCCCTCGCACTCCGCAGACATGCATGTGTACCTTCACAAGGACGGATTAACTCCATTTGCTTTGGCAATCGCATCGAAAATTCATTAAAAACAAATAACAACATGCTATCTTGCTGTTTTTTATGCATGCTGAATTTTCAGTATTTGCGTCAGGTATTATTATTTCAATTTTCAGATGTTTTATTTACTTTTTATTAACCTTGCAGTGATAAACCTTAATAAAGGATGAATGTTAAGGTTTGATTATGCAGGCGAGTTTATTTAAGAGGAATGCAGTGCTGGTAGAGCAAAACCCTATGCATTGTAGGCTGTACAGCGACTTGCTGGAAGCCAATGGGTTCGATGTATATGTCGCCAAATCTGTTATGGATGCACTCGTAAAAATTCGAGAAAAAGCCCAAGATTTAATCCTCATAAATACCGAAATAGTTGAAGAAAAATTCATACAAAAATTTATACATAACGTCAGAAATGAAGAAATCTCGAAAAACACGCCGATTATCGGAATTTCCATTTACGGAGAAACTAAGAAAAAAAATATCGCGGAAATTGTCGATAGTTTCTTAACAAAGCCTTTTTCTCTTGATAGACTCATGGAGTCGATTGATGGTTGTATAGAAGGGCCGAATGATACTGAGAGTTCTAATTATCAATGAGTGTGGATTAGATCTGAGTCGTATCAAAAGATATCTGGAAGACAATTTTTCCAAAGTGACTGAGTTGCGATCGATGGAAGACACGCTTCGAGCTGTCGGACAAAGTCATTTGGATTTAGTTTTGCTGACCTTGTCGGACTCTAAGAATATCTGCTCGGATTTTCTCTCGGTACTGCGGCTGACTCTAGGTGTAACCCCTCTGATAGGAATCGCTGATAATTGCTCGCCGAGCGACTTTCCTCTTTTTTCAAATAGAGGCGTCGATGACATTGTGTATTCGGATATTCCCGGAAACGACTTATTACGAAAAGTTAACGCCTTATCTGAAGCAAAAGAAAAAATCTACAGTTCCTTCTTAGTTAAAGACGCATTGAGAAAGCCGAAAAACAAAAAAATAACGATATTTTCAGAAAACCGTCCGGATTTATTCGACAAGGATTTTTTAGATAGGGGAACTGTCGTTAATTTCATAAAGGATAACAATCTGACAAATTACCCTTTGTCGGATATCTTTCTGATAGATGCAAAACTTAAAAATATCGAACAATTGTGTATCAACTTGAAGCTATGCAAAACGTATCGCTACAAGCCGATTCTCCTGATCACGGATGAAAAGCATAGAAAAAAAGCGCTCGCTGTGTGTCGCAGGAATATCGGCGCGCTGGATATAATCGACCTAGGAACACATCCGTCAATAATTTCTTGTATGGTGGATGCTCACATAAAATATAAAAGGCTACTGGATGGATTCTACCATGAAGTAAAAAGAAATATTTATATGTCGTCGATTGATGCAATCACATCTGTTTACAATCGCAGTTTTCTTGAAGATTACATTTCCAGACGAGATGAAGCGTTGAATCACTCCGCGATTTTGATGATAGACCTCGATAAATTCAAGGAAATCAACGACAGATACGGTCATACTTTTGCGGATAAAGTTCTTGGTGAAGTGGTTGCTCACATAAAATCTTACATAAGGTTGACTGATTTCATTGCGCGCTACGGCGGGGATGAATTTTTAATTTTCATGAGAAACATTTCTCGCGGAGAGATCGAAAAAATTGCTCAGCGTTTGGTCAACAGCGTCGAAAATAAATTATTCAATGGAATTCGATGCACAATAAGCATCGGAGCGTGCTACATCGGATCGGAAAATGTCAAACTTCGCGAGGCAATTTTTATCGCCGACAGCTTTATGTATATTTCAAAAAAATCCGGCGGTAATTCCGCTTATCTTTGCTGACACAGACATCAGAGATCATGTATTAGCAAAAATTGTGCATTTTTATATATTAATAAAAATTTTACATATTGGTGATATTTTTATATATAATGAGCAAAAAAAATAGCAAGGTATCGATCATGAATAAATTTTGCGTACTGGGTCTGAGCATGTTGTTATGTCTTGTGGGCTGTAAAGATTCCGAAAAGAAGCCGTTAAAAGAACAAAGTCCTCACTCTTCCTTTTTTCTACACAAATTAAATTTGCTTGACGAAGAGAAGCCGTTAAAAGAACACAGTCCTCACTCTTCCTTTTTTCTACACAAATTAAATTTGCTTGACGAAGAGAAGCCGTTAAAAGAACAAAATCCTCACTCTTCACCTTTACGCGGATTAAATTGGCTTGACGAAAAGAGGCCGTTGAAAGAACAAAGTCCTCACCCATACCACGAAAAAACGGGCGACGAATTAATGGATTACGCAAAATCTTGGAGGCTTACAACTCTCGAAACTCTCGGCTTAACTCTTGATTCAACGACAAGAAGTGAGGCTATCGATATTTTAAACTCTCGCGGATATACGGTAGCATTATTTAAGCAAGGCATTTTGGAAGAAGTAGATCTTGCGGGATTGTCTCAAAAATGGCTTGAAAAATGGTTTGTAAAAGGACTGCCTTCGAATGAGTTATTAGGCGACGGCATAAAATCATTTCATGATAGATTAAAAAAATCCAGTGTAGTAATGGCTGGAAATTTAAATTTTCAAGGCAGATGGGATAACCTTAGTGTGTCAGACGACTTTGAAAAGGATTTAATGCTTTTTATTTTCGATAAAAACAAAAAATTGATAATGTTTTTCAAACAATATCCGGAAAACAAGGAAGCCGAATTGGTTGTGTATGAAGGAATAAAAGGTTCCGGAATAAGTAATATGGGAGAGAAAAAACCGACCATAATTTTCAGAAAAGATCGATCCTTTGCGATTATTAGAAAAAAAGATTCTAAAGAAATGTCGTACCTTATTTTTGCTCCGTCGATTGTTGGGAAACACGTTGATGCGCTCAATAAAGCGGGCAAAAGCATGATAAATTCAAAGGAGTTTAAAGAACTTCAGAAAAAAGAGAATGAATATCTCAAGGATTTTGAAGGTTTGCCAAGCAAAGAATACAGAAAGAAACGCGAAGAACTCAGAAATTCGAAAGAATATAAAGAATTAAGAAAAAAGATGGAAGAAAAAACACGTCATGAGTATTTGAAAAATCTAAACGAATTATCAGCAAAATAATAATTTGCTTTGAATTGATTTTTCATCCGCACGTGGAATCTGAAAAATTATAATGGTATAATTGCGCGTTTTTTGGGTGTTCCGATGGTATCAAAAAGGGCGTCAATTTTTTTCTCATTTTTCATTTGTGTTACGGGAACTGTCCTTTTTTATCTCAAGTATTCCGTAATGGACATCGAAGATCGCATCTGCAAAGCAAAAAAAGAATTAAAAATCGAAAAGGCGAATAATCACATTTTGAAAGCGGAATGGAAGGCACTGACAACACCTGAAAGAGTGCAGAGATTAGCGGTTAAGCATTTGAAAATGAAACAAATTCTGCCACAACAACTTAGGGAATATGATCCGTCGATTTTTCACAGCGATTCAAAAAAACAAAATACGAAAAAGTTATCGAAAATCATTTCAGAAATGGTGGCTGAAGCAAGTTCGGAGGATTAGGTGTACGAAATCGGTCACAATCTGTATTCTCGGACTTATCGTGCATTAATGATTGCAAAAAAAAGAACTTTCGTTGTGATCAGCGTTTTCATTTTTGCTTTCCTGGTTTTGATAGTTCGACTGGCTCACGTTATGATTTTCAACAAAAATGATGACGAAAATTCTCTCTATGCAAATGCACCGACCATCGCGTTTCGCGCCGACATTGTCGATCGACACAACAACATCATCGCAACAAGTTTGCCGACTGTTTCTCTTTACGCATGCCCTCACGAAATGATCGACTTTGATGAAGCCGCGGAAAAAACTTGCTCCGTTTTTAAGGATATTGAAAAGGAAAAATTTTTGCATCGCCTGAAAAAATCCAAAAAATTTTTGTGGGTAAAAAGAAATTTATCTCCGACCCAGGAACAGGAAATTTTGAATCAGGGAATTCCGGGATTTCATTTTTTGAAAACAGAAAAAAGAGTTTATCCCGATAAAAATTTGCTGTCCCACGTGATCGGCGGAACTGATATCGATAACAACGGAATCGCCGGAATCGAAAAAGTTTTCGACGAAGCGCTGAAGTCTTCAACTCAATCGATTTCGCTTTCAATCGATCTCAATATTCAGCATGCCGTTCACGACGAATTGCAAAAGGCGATCGATGAATTTCGTGCAAAAGGCGGCGCGGCGATCGTGATGAAAATCAAAACGGGCGAAATTTTTTCGTTGGTTTCTTTGCCGGATTTTGATCCGAACAGAAATGAAAATCCGAATTCGAGGGAACGTTTTAACATGGCGACTTCTTCCGCAATTGAGCCGGGATCGAGCGCGAAAATTATCAATACCGCGATGGCATTGGAAACAAAAAAAATCACTCCGTTTTCTCAATATGATGCGCGATTTCCAATCAAGATCGGACGCTTTACGATTCACGATTTTCACGGTCGCGGAACTCATCTGAGCGTCGAAGGAATTTTGAAATACTCCTCCAATATCGGGTCGGCGAAAATCGCGTTGGACGTCGGGCGAAAATATCAAAAAGAATTCTTCAAAAAAATCGGACTTTTGGATACGGTCGCGTGCGAATTGGTAGAAACACAGAAGCCGCTGTATCCGAAAAATTGGGGCGAAGTGAACTCTATGACCATTGCTTTCGGACACGGAATTGCTCTCAGTCCGCTGCATTTAATCACGGTTGTTTCGGGAATGCTGAACGGCGGAATGAAAAATAATCCGACACTTTTGAAAAAGAATTCGTCACCGTCCGGCGAAAGAATTATTTCCGAAAAAACAGCAAAACAGATCGCGATTTTAATGCGGCTAAACGTGACGGAAGGTGCAAATAAAAAGGCGGAAGTGAAAGGATATTGCGTCGGCGGAAAATCAGGAACGGCGGAAAAATTAAATCGCGGAAAATATTCAAAAACAGCAAACTACACGGGATTCATCGGCGCATTCCCGATGCCGAATCCTGAGTATTCCGTCTATGTCGTTTTGGATGAACCGCAAGCGACAAAAAAAACTCACGGATACCGAACAGCAGGATGGATTGCGGCCCCGACGGCGGCAAATATCATTCAAAGAATCGGTCCGATGTTGAACGTAACGACTTTCGAAAATCGGGAACCAGATTGGCATGAAATGTTGAGAAAAATAAAATGAAAAAGTTAGCGAATTTTTTTTCAGTTGATGATGATTTGAAAAATTTATCGGTGACAAACATCGTGGATGATTCACGAAAAGCGACTCTCGGCAGCATGTTTTTTGCAATCAACGGAAACGCATCCGACGGAAATATTTTCATCCAAGATGCAATCAAAAACGGAGCAAAATTTGTAGTATCTCGCGGCGAAAATTTTTCGATGGAAAAACATGGCGACGTCATATTTTTTTTCGTAACAAATCCACGGAAAGAATTGGCGCGAGTTTGCTCGATTTTTTGGCCGACAAATTTCGATCATGTGATCGCCGTCACGGGCACGAACGGAAAAAGTTCTACAGTAGACATTGTCCGCCAAATTTGGATCCATTCAGATATAAATGCGGCCAGCGTCGGAACCTTAGGCATCATCACGAAAAATTTTGAAATTAAAGGAAGTTTAACGTCTCCCGGGGCAATTGCTCTGCGCCATATTTTCGACAATTTCAAAAAGAAAAATATCAAAAATGTCGCGATGGAAGCGTCCAGCCACGGATTGGATCAGCACCGTGTCGACGGCATAAAATTTTCGGTTTGCGCATTCACAAATTTCACTCAAGATCACTTGGATTATCATAAAACTTTTGAAAATTATTGGCTCGCGAAAGAAAGATTATTTTCAGAATTAGGCGGAGATTTTTTTGTCATAAATTCCGACGATATCATGAGCGAAAAAATTGAAAAAATCGCGCGCGAAAAAAATATCAAGTACATAAGTTACGGAAAAAAGTCCGACCAAATAAAATTGATTTCCGTTCGCGAAATCGACCAATATCAAAAAGTGAAAATTTCGTTTTTCGGAAGAGAAATAGAATTCGACTTATCATTGGCAGGAAATTTTCAAGTTTATAATTCTCTTTGCGCAATGGGAATTTGCTACACCACGGGAATTTCCATCGACTCGATTTGTGAATCATTGAAAAAATTAAAACCTATCAACGGAAGATTGGAACTAGTCGGACAATGCAATGACGCGAGCATTTACATTGACTATGCGCACACCCCCGACGCCTTGAAAAATGCAATTTTATCTTTGCGAAAACACACAAAAAATAGATTGCTCGTGGTCTTCGGATGCGGCGGAAATCGCGACAAGGACAAGCGACATCTCATGGGAAAAATTGCGAAAAAATTTGCCGACATCGCGGTCATAACGGATGACAATCCGCGAAACGAAGATCCGAAATCCATAAGAAAAATGATTCTAGACGGCTACCCCGACGCAAAAGAAATCACCGACAGGAAAGAAGCCATAAAATTTGCTATCAATCAACTGCGGTCGGGTGATATATTATTAGTCGCCGGAAAGGGACACGAGGATTACCAAATTCTGGCAAGCGGAAAAATTCACTTTAGTGATAAAGAAATTATTTTGGACGAAATAAAATGATATTCAGCAAAGAAGAATTGTCGGAAATTTTTAAAACGAAAGTTGAGAAAGATGTCGACGATATTTGTATTGATTCGCGCAAAGCAAAATCGGGAGATTTATTCATTGCGTTGAAAGGTGAAAATGTCGACGGTCACGATTTTGTAAGATCGGCTTTCGAAAACGGCGCGGCATTGTCCATGGTTCAGTGTGAAAGTTCTAATTATTACGAGCGCGAAGAAAATTTAATCAAGATTAATTCGACTTATCAAGGACTGCAGGATCTCGCAAAATACAATGTCGCGCGGACAAATGCGAAATACATCGGCGTAACGGGAAGCATCGGAAAAACTACAACGAAAAATTTAATTTATCATTTGCTTTCAAAAAATTTTCCGAGCGAAATTTATGTAACAAAAAAAAATTTCAACAGCAAAATCGGTCTGCCGATATGCGCGGCGTGCATACCTCGAAAAACCAAAATCGGTATTTTCGAAATGGGAATGGGAGCAATCGGCGACATAAAAAATCTCATCAAAATTATCGAGCCGAGCGTTTCGGTCATCACACATATTTGCGAAACTCATTTGGAATTTTTCAACTGCGTTTGGGACATTGCAAAAGCGAAATCTGAAATTATGGAGACAAGAATTCCTCAGGATGCTGTAATTATTCCGGCGGATTCTGCTTACACAAATTTTCTGAAAAACAAAGCAAAAAATTTGGGATCGAAAAACATTTTCACTTTTGGATTTTCGAAATCCGACGCACAGATTATTTCGCAAAATCAGTTTTCGGATAGAACGGAAATTGTTGCAAATATTCTGGGGAAGAAAATTCGTTATTGCGTAAATTGTCACAATAATTCAGTAATTCCAAACAGCTTGGCGGCGATTTTGGCAGCCCACGCGGCGAGCAAAATTGATCTCCAGGATTTGGCAAATGAGATTGAAAATTTTTCATCTGCAAATCGACGCGGAGAGATTTTCGAAAAAAACGGAATAACAATAATCGATGATTCCTACAATGCATGTTACACTTCCGTTCGGTCGGCAATTGAATCCTTATCGAAATATTCCGGAAGAAAAATTTTGGCGATCGGAGATATGAAAGAATTGGGAAAAAAGAGCCGATTTTTTCACGAAAATCTTTCGTCGACAATCGACAAATTCGGCGTGGATTTAGTTTTTGCGTGCGGCGAGTTGTCGAAATATTTATTCGAAAATCTTCGTGAAGAAAAACGCGGAGGATGGTATGAAAGTTCGCAAAAGTTATCGGGAAGCATCGTCTCAAAAATTCAAAAGGGCGATAAAATTTTGGTGAAAGGTTCGAATTCAATGCAAATGAATAAAGTCGTGGAGGCAATCGATCATGCTCTATAATTTATCTTCGTTTTTTGACGTTATTTCCGGAATAAATCTATTTCGATACATAACTTTTCGTACGGTTTGTGCGTTGATTACTTCGTTGCTGATCAGTTTTTTCCTCTACCCCATTTTTATCAAAAAATCAAACAGGAAACAGCCGATCAGATTGGACGGACCTCAGTCTCATGTTGAAAATAAGCAAGGCACTCCGACCATGGGCGGCGCGATAATTATTGCTTCGACTATTTTTTCGTCCATGCTTTGGGGAGACGTCACAAACGAATATTTATTGTTGATTTTGGGATTGACTTTTGTGTTCTCGCTACTTGGATTTATCGACGATTATTTGAAGACAAAATACAAAAATTCAAAAGGAGTTTCGGGGCGACAAAAATTGGCTATTCAGATAATTACGGCGTTGTTTTTTTCGTATTTAGTTGAGCAGTTACGCACCCCGGAAGTCGCCGGGCATCTTGCTTTTCCGTTCTTCAAAAATTTCACGATTCACAGCTCGGTATTTCTGATTTTATTCACGACTTTTGTAATCACTGGAAGTTCGAATGCGGTAAATCTCACCGACGGACTAGACGGCCTCGCAACCTTTCCGTCGATGCTGGCGGCGTTTTGTTTGGGAGTGATGTCTTACATCGCGGGGCATTTTGTTTTCGCAAATTATTTACAGTTGTTTTACATTCCGACCTCGGGAGAATTGTGCATTTTTTGCGGATCGATGATCGGAGCGTGTTTGGGATTCCTTTGGTACAACGCTCCGCCTGCAAAAATCTTCATGGGAGACACCGGGTCATTGGCAATCGGAGGAGCATTAGGCGGACTCAGCGTGATCATCAAACAGGAATTTGCATTGGCGATCATAGGCGGATTATTCGTAATCGAAGCCGTCTCTGTGATGCTGCAGGTTTGGTATTATAAAATTACGAAAAAGAGAATTTTTTTGATGGCGCCAATTCATCATCATTTTGAAAAAAAGGGGTGGTCCGAGCCGACGGTCGTCATCAGATTTTGGATTATTTCCATAGTGTTTGCTTTGATCGGGTTGGCAACTTTGAAGATCAGATAAATTTTTAGAGGTATCGGAATGAGCAAAAATTTTGGTGTTGTCGGATTTGGTCAGACGGGGCGATCGATAGTTCGTTTTCTCGAAAATTCAGAGGCAAATATTTTTCTTTTCGATGATAAAATTATCGACAGTCCTTACTACCAAAATTCGGAAAATTTCGATTGGAAAAAATTGGATTTTCTCATCGTCAGCCCCGGAATTCATCTTTGGTGGGACATCCATCCAGCGGTGCAGCAAGCTCGCAAATTTATGATTCCAATCATCAATGATCTTGACCTCTTTCAGCCACAAATTCACGGAAAAATTATGGCGGTCACAGGCACTAACGGAAAGTCCACGACGACGGCATTGATTCACCATATTTTCAGAAAAAAATTCAAAACGGAAATCGGCGGAAATTTCGGAAAGCCTGTTTTGGATCTGCCGAAAAATTCTGATTTTTATGCGTTGGAATTGTCTTCCTATCAGTTGGAATCTTGTAACCTTTTGGGATTCGATACAGCGATTTTGTTGAACGTCACACCAGACCATTTGATGCGGCACGGAGGAATGGCGGGATATGTCGCGACCAAGCAAAAAATCTTCGCGAATCACAAAACAAATTCGACGGCAATTGTCGGAATCGATGATGATTATTGCCGACATGTTTTGGACTTTATTCACTATCCGAAAATTATAAAAATTTCCGGAAAAGAAGTTCCCGAAAACGGCGTCGGTTGGCATGAAAATAATTTGATCGATAATCGTAAAAATCAGTTCAAAATCGTCGGAAAAAATGTTCCCGCGCTGGATGGAAATCACAACCGACAAAACATTGCGGCGACTTATGCGGCATGCGTCGAAAATGGAATTGAGCCGGAAATTTTCGCGGAAGAACTCGCGACTTTTTCAGGGTTGGAGCATCGCCAGGAATTTGTAAAATCAATCAACGGCGCGCTATACGTGAACGACAGCAAAGCGACAAATGCGGATTCCGTCGAGCAGGCTTTGAATCGATTTGAAAATATAATTTGGATTTTGGGCGGACGTCCGAAGGAAGATGGAATCGAAAGTTTGCGCCCGTATTTTTCGAAGATCAAATTTGCATTTTTGATAGGTGAAGCTGCCGAAAAATGGCACAAAATTTTGGACAAAAATCATGTCGCAAATGAAATCGTTTTTGATTTAAAAAACGCCGTGAAAAAATCGCACAAGATCGCGCGCGAAAAAGATGTAGTTTTGTTGTCTCCGGCGTGTGCAAGTTTCGATCAGTTCAAAAGTTTCGAAGATCGAGGAGAGCAGTTTAAGAAATTTGTGGAAGAGTTGTAGTGCTGAATTTTTCGAGAACAAATGACGGAATTTTAAGTCGCTGGTGGTGGTCGGTGGATCGCTCGCTGCTGTTTGGATTTCTCACCATGATCGCGTTCGGAATTTTGCTCGCGGTGGCCGCAACTCCAATGGTCGCAAACCGAATCGGCATCGAAGAATTTTACTTTTTCAAAAGGCATTTGCTATACATCGCGCCATCCCTCGGAATTATTTTCGCGATCTCAAACATGTCACATCGTTACATAAAAATTTTCGCACTGCTTTTGTTTTTCGCGGCGGTTTTTATGACCTTCATGACTTTATTTTTCGGGGCAGAAATTAAGGGGGCGCGTCGTTGGATTGCGCTCGGCGGATTCTCCATTCAGCCGTCCGAATTCGCAAAGCCGGCTTTGGCAGTTTTGGTCGCGTGGGTGTTTTCGGCTCAACAAAAAAATCCCGAAATCAACGGAAAATTTCTCGCGTGTTTTTTGTGGACGATCTTTGCAACGGCTTTGGTTTTGCAACCAGATTTCGGAATGCTGGTCGTTACGACGGCGGTGTTCGGAATCCAATTATTTTTGAATGGATTGCCGATAATTTTGGTTTTGGTGGCGGTCATCGCGAGCGCATCCGGATTCGTTTTGGCCTACCTATTTTTGCCTCACGTCACGGCGCGAGTAAACAAATTTTTGGATCCTGCTGTCGGCGACCATTATCAGATTAATCGATCCTTGGAAGCGTTCGCAAACGGAGGATTATTCGGAGTCGGCCCGGGCGAAGGCATCGTCAAAAAGCATCTGCCGGACGCCCACGCGGATTTCGTGTTTTCGGTTCTCGGCGAAGAATTCGGATTTTTTGTCTGCGCCTTCGTCGTCATTTTGATCGGATTCATCATCGTTCACGGAATGCTTCGCGCGCTACGCAACACAGATTCTTTTTCGTTACTTGCATCGGTCGGGCTATTGTCTCAATTCGGACTGCAATCCTTCGTAAACATGGCTTCGACTTTACACCTGATTCCGACAAAAGGAATGACTCTTCCGTTCATGAGCTACGGCGGCTCGTCAATGTTCGCAATCAGCGTCGTGGTCGGACTGATTTTAGCATTCAGCAAACAAAAATCACTGGCTGAGGATTCGTAGATCAATCCAAATGTTTATCATAAGTAGTATAGCTATACCCAGAGTTGTAAATCATATGTGTTTCGTGCTAGACTCTGTCGTCACGAGATATTTCCCCAAACAGCCAAGCATCTGATCTGAACAGAAGCAAGGAATGAAGACAGATTTTTGCAGTATCTGGTAGCGAT